>CALJEW010000042.1 GCA_938074585.1 uncultured Rhodospirillales bacterium
ACCAAAAGGCACCAATCCGCATCCCCAGCCTTATTAAAATCAGCTTCCTCAAAAGGCCCAAATTCACAGGACCAATCATGGAACTTACCTGCCGTTTTCACCATCCGGGACCTAGGTTCTTCTTCCATGGAAAGCCCAGCCAATTCATCTGCTGAAATATAACCCGACATATCATGGTCTGAAATTGCAGCCCTGACAACGAACGGGGATTTATTCCAATAGTGTTCATAAAACTCCGCTGCTAGGGGCATATGGTCAAGAATTTTAAGTGCGTTTGGCATGTTTCTATCCGCTTATAAATCAGCTTATATGGTTCTATTATCAGGTTATTGCATTAAACGTGGGTCAGGATAAAGCCATCAAAGCGATGCAATTTCATGCGATGCCAGAAGTACTTCACTAGATATGAGATAAGCATTTAAATTAAGAGGGAGCCCCATGGCATTGACAGATTATAAAACAGCACTGGTTACAGGCGCATACAGCAGCATTGGTGAAGCAACGGTCCGGGCTTTGGCGGAACGTGAAATTTAAGTCTATGCCGCCAAAGCCGGATGCACTCCCGTAGTTTTGGATGTCCAAGACAAAGAAGCTATTTACAGCACACTAAATGATTTAAAGATCGATATTCTGGTCAATAATGCAGGCCTTGGAAAGGGTTTTGAGGCCTTATTTGAAGCCAATCCAGACGACATAAAACCCACACTAAAAACAAATGTAATTAATGCAGCCCACGTCATTCGCGCGGTTGGTCCTGGTATTGTTAAGCGCAACCAGTGATATTTAGTTAATATTGGCTCCGTCGACGGGCCCTATCTAATCAATTCATTAGTTTTTGGGTCGAGTAAAAGGGCCATTCATTCGATGTCTCAAAATTTACAGATTGAATTAAAAGGCACGCTGATTCGAGTGACTGAAATTCGCCACGCTTGGTTTGCTACCAACTTTTTTAACATCGCCGTCAACGACCCTAAAAAAAGTACCAAAGCCTTTAAAGGTTTTAATGCTTTAACTTCTGAAGATATTGAGGGTGCCATTCTGTATGCCGTTGATGCGCTGTGGCGAACAAACATAGCAACTATTGAGCTATCTCCCACCGAAAAATATTTGGCGGGATGGAGATCAGCCCTGCTCCAGAGTAATCAATTAATTACTGCTTTACGGTGATATCTCATAACAAACACTCTAGTCAGTTTTTTGGTTAGTACCAGAGTTAGCTAGGGTTGTATGGAATTTTGTCAGGAAGTATTGAATTCAAGATACGGATGAATTTTCTTTTTCTAAATTAATATTTTTAATGACGTCCCCTTGATATGCGGTCCACATTTCTTCGGATTCACCCAAGGCAATAAAAACATTCAGCCCCTTTCAAGGCAACTACGAATAACGGTGTTACATTTTGCCGTAAAATATAGCGTGGCAATGGATAAAAAACCCATATTTACTTCATAACAAGGTTGTGTAACTTCTCTTTAATTTTATTGTAATTATTTTGGATCTCATTAATGCCACAGGGAAATAAATCAAACCGCCTATTCGATAGCATTGGATAAAGAAGTGGAGACTAAGTCACTTTGAATACATTAAAACCATGAGTCTCCAGAACTTTTATGTCTGACCTAGCCCTCACCTGCCCCATCGAAAATTGTCGTACTTGCTCCGCATTAGAAACAAATTTAAGCCGCTTAAGTATTTTTTATTGTTATAAATATCCGATAACCAAGCAAACCTTTTAAGACAGAAATAGGAATATAGTAAAATATTTCCAACTGATCTTTTGCAACATTTGACCGGAAAACAATATTTTTTTACGTTGCTGCAAGGGCCCAAACCCGCTTTGGCGTAATCGCCGGAATTCAAATCATTTCAAATGGACCGCCCGTGGCGACGGTCAGGTCTAATGCGCGTTTAAATAACTTGTCGATAAAAGGAACTTTATTATGCTTAACATCACCAAGTGACAAATGAAGAGTAACAATTAAGGGCGTTGAGTTAACTGCAACTGAGAAATTTTTAAAACCAAAAACCCAAAAAATAGAACAACTATCATCAAATACTTAAAAAATCTCTTTTGAGATCAATCTAACAACATTCATCTATCCAACAAATAAAGCAGTTTGATTATGCACAAATTTTAAATCTGACACAACTTTCGCATTTCAGGCCAAAACAATGTAACGCAAATCATGAGCGCAATGCCAATCCCGGACATTAGTGTGACCGCATTTGCAGCCCCCAATTGATCGGCCATCATGCCAACAATCAAAATACCAACGGGGCCAAAACCAATACATGTGGCCAGAACACCCATTACTCGGTTGCGCTTTTCTGGTGGTGTGTTTCCAATAACTAAAGCCGATTGCATAGCTGCGAATCCCGACAACCCAAAACCACCAACCAAAAGTAATAAAACAGAGCTTGTAAAGTAACCGGATACGGAAAAAGCGATGACACAGCATAAATATAAGCTAGCGCCAAAAAAGTAGATTTGATGGAAACGCCGTGAATTCGCAAAAAAAGCAATTAACAGCGCCCCAACCAACGCTCCACATCCTTCAGCTGACATCAAAACACCAGTGGGAAACGGCGATAAGCCAAGTTCATTTTTAGCAATAACAGGAACCATCGACATAAACGAAAAGCCAAACAAATTAAGAACAATTGTAACCGCTAAAGTCGCCATTACAGCTCGACTGGACTTAACAAACCGCACGCCATCAATAATGTTTTCAACAATGGACAACCGAACATCCCTTATGGGTTCAGACACATAAATAACCTTTATCATCATAAAACCAGCAATGATATGTAATGTCGTCCCCAGTAGTAAGGTTCCTTCCAAGCCAAAGGTTTCATACAAAAACCCACCTGCGAACGGTCCTAAAGCCCGGGTCGCATTGTTGGTGCAAGTATCTAGGCCCATGGCGGCTGAAATGTTTTTAATGCCGCCAATCTCGGCGATCATGGTTCGTCGAACTGTCAGCTCGAGCGCCCAAAAAATACCACTGATAAATACCCCAATGGAAAGCTGCCAAAGCTCTAAGTTACCTGAGTATGCGAGCAAGAATAAAACGAAATAGACTGCAGCTAGCAAAAATAGAAACTTGACAAGAAATTTTTTCCGGTCGACCCGTTCCGCATACGCACCAGCAACAGCACCGAACAGCAACATCGGTAACATGCGCACAAACAGCGTCATAGCAACGGTTAAGGGTGAATTTGTAACCTCTAATACATAAACCCCAATCGCCAGCATATCAAGCCAACGCATAGTTCCAGCGACTGCCCCCACCAACCAAACACGGCGAAAGTTTTTCTGGCCAAGTAAAGCCAAAGGCGAGCCGCTACGGCCACTATTTGTTGGTTGATGGGTGTCAGACATTGAGGACGGTCTTAACCGTTCTGCTCAATAAACTCGACCGTTATGCCATCAACATCGCGCATATATACAATGCGATTGCCTTTGTTTGGGCCGTTGTCGACAGTTACTGGGTTGCTCATTTTAACAAATGTATATTTTTCTGCCGTGGCAATGGCGCCAGCTAAATTATCAACATCATAAGCCAAGTGCGCATATCCCGGATCACATGGGCGGCATTCAACAACTTTACGGTCAGCAGGGCCAGAATATTCGATAAGTTCAAGGCGGTGCCCGGGGCCTTGTACGTAAGCCACTTCGTTTGCAGCATTTTTAATGCCTGTAATTTTTTCAATCCGTTTTGGGTCGCGGGGTGAACGGTTTAGCAAATAGAAACCCAACCCTTCACACACAAACCCCAAAAACCGATCTAAACTGGATACCGTAAAACTTGTATGGTTGGTCCCTAACACTTTGAAATCAGACACAGAATTACTCCTAATTAAATGGAACGTATTACGCGTTATTGTAGAGTTTAGAACACCCTATGCAGCAAGTCCCGTCCGTCTTTCAATCGCATACAGTTTTCAGCGGCAACAACAAAGGATCGACCTAAGGTTTCACAGGTTAACCAGCCAATATGCGGTGATAAAACAACGTTATCAAGCGCCAGAATAGGCGAATTAGGATCAACAGGTTCTTGATCAAATACATCAAGCCCGGCGGCGGATAATTGACCCGATTTCAAAGCTTCAACCAGCGCGTTTTGATCAACAACTCCGCCACGAGCCGTATTGATCAAAACGGCACCCCGCTTCATCTTGGCCAAGGCAGATGCGCTAATCAGCTTATCTGTCTCAGAGGTTAACGGAATGTGTAACGAGAGGATATCTGATTGGCTTAACAGGTCATTCAG
>CALJEW010000043.1 GCA_938074585.1 uncultured Rhodospirillales bacterium
AAATAAAACAACAAATTTTATTTGTAAATTAGGTTTTTATAAATAACTCACGATGAATTCAACATCTATTGTGCGACCCTTCCTGATACAACAAACGTTATCCAATGGGGCCATTCATCGGTTTGGAAGGTCGGTCAGAAAATCTTTACCATTTGCTCTCATTTGGGCTAAGGGGACCAAAAAAATTAGTTTTAATGTTCCGATATGAATTATAAAATCTTATATGAATAGACCGATATATTACCGGCACCGTATTTAGCTCGCGCCAAGTGGGTGCAATTAGTGACCCGCGATGCCATAGCTGATGATGACATCATGCTTTACATTCAATTAGCCCATGGCATCATTGTTGGTAAGCTGACTAAAGCACTTCGAAAAGAATTGAACCTTTAAATCTAATGATCACATAGGAACCCTATACATGGCCCGCGTCCCAGAACTATCAGCAGAAGACGTTGCAGAAGAACATCGCAATGACTTTATAAAATACAGGGATTTGTTCAAAGACTTTGGCAATCAAGTCCCGATTTATGCCCATGCTCCTATTGGTATGAAACATGTGTACGGCATGTCATTAGAAAGCCGACTGGCAGAAACACTGCCCACTCGCTTGATCGAAATTGCAGTTGTTGCCGCCAGCTTTGCCAATCGATGTTCTTATTGTGTTACGCATCATTCAACGATTTTGGCTGATTTAGGACTGGACCCAAATGCCATTTATAATTTGGGCAATAAGGATGTGCCTGGATTGACTGAGGTCGAATTACTTGTCCGTGATTATGCCGTTTCAGTCACTGAACGCGCTTGGGGAATTCGTGATGAAATGTTCGAACGATTGCACCAACACTTCACGGATGCTCAAATCGTTGAACTGACCATGCGCATTGGTCTAACCGGGCTGTTTAACAAAGTGAACCAAGCTCTTGAGATTGAAATGGAAGAAGGAGCAATGGCAGAGTTTATAGACAAAGGCATTGCACCAGAAGTGGTTGTTTTGGATTAACAAAAAAGACTTTTACTGTTGTTTAAAGCCGCGACAAAACCAATGCCAGAGCAAATCTTAAACGCTTCATAATGGAACCACTATTTTGCCATTCACTGGGTAGACAACTCAACCCGTATTTGACCCCACGCATCAATATCAACAAGACCGAAATGCCAGACGGTCTGTAAGCCGGGTTCTGTCCCCGTAGGTTCAAGGTTTTTAAATTAAACCTACGATAGATGGTCATTCATCTGGGACGTTCGTTACCGAACGCCTCGTGCAACCGACCCGGACGACGACTCGAAAACGTGCCTGCTGCCCGAAGCAGCCGGTCGTCCCTATTTGGTTTTGCTCCCGGTGGGGTTTACCGTGCCGACCGCATTGCTGAAGTCGCGGTGCGCTCTTACCACACCCTTTCACCCTTACCTAGTTGTTTACATAGTAAACGATAAGGCGGTTTGCTTTCTGTGGCACTTTCCCTAGGGTCACCCCCGCCGGGCGTTACCCGGCACCGTGTTTCCGTGGAGCCCGGACTTTCCTCCCCTAAATAAAGCGAAGGCCTTATCCAGAAGCGACCATCCGACCGTCTGGCGGCGTTAATCTACTCCGACAAAATTTTGGGTCAAGTACGAAGTAACATAGCTCAACTATCCAAGCGTTGAACTGAGCCCAATAATTAACCGGGCTGTTTCAGGATCGATGCGCCCCGTCACCCGTGTTGGGCGGTAATGGCGCTGGAAGGCTTTGAGGGCCATCGGGAAATTGGTTACGTCATATCCGATACGAACCAACGCTTCTGATAAGGCGCATAAGTCCTGCTCTAAATGATCTGCAGCCGAGGGCCATAGCCCAATTCCCAATCTGCCTAAGCGTTCCCAGTCAAAATACTCACCAGGATCAGACTTTCGTGTTGGAGCCACGTCTGAATGCCCGACGACATTTCGAACAGGAATGGGATGGCTCGATAGAACATTTAACGCCAATTCAATCACGCTGTTCATTTGCACATCGGGGAAATCACAGTACCCAAATTCATGCCCCGGATTTACAATCTCGATCCCTACGGACCGGGCATTAATATTGGTATGTCCGCGCCAATGGGCGACACCCGCATGCCATGCCCGCTTATTTTCATCCACCATCGACCAAGTACTGCCATCTTCTTCAATCAAATAATGTGCGCTAACTTCCGCCACCGAATCACACATACGGTCCAGCGCCAACTCAGCCGATTGCATGCCTGTATAATGAAAAACCAGCATGTCGACGGGAACATCAACGGGGCGCTCATCGAAATTAGGTGACCTTCGTATCTTCAACGCTTCCCCCGTAATCGTCGGTTATTTGATCCCACGCAGCTTTGAAATTTGATCATAAGCGGCATTGATCGTTGCCATTTTTTCAGTCGCTAAATCAATAAATTCTTGCGGCACACCCTGCGCCATCAGAGTATCGGGGTGATTTTCACGGATCAGCTTGCGGTATGTTGATTTAATGGCTTTCTCGTCAGCATCTTTGGTTAGGCCCAAAATTTCGTACGGATTGGCTTCGCCGCCACTATTTCCCAAATGGATGGTTTTCAGGCGCTCGAATTGGTACGCGTCAAAACCAAACCGCTCCGCTACTTGAGCCACGAACGTGAGCTCACTGGGGTCCACAATGCCATCCGCTTTGGCAATAGTGAATAAAGCCGCAATCAGTTCTTCTAATACAGCCGGCTCGCGCGCGAATAACCGGCCCACTTGTTCCGCATAAGGTTCAAACCCCTTAGATTCCTTTTTAGCTTCATTAAATAACTCGCCAACCTTTTTTATCTCATCCGGTGGGATTTGGAACATTTTTTTGAAGGCAGCAATCTCGTCAGGCGTTACCTGCCCATCAGCCTTTGCCATTTTTGCACACAAAACTATGACAGCTGTTGTAAAAGCTACTTGCCTGGTATCGGCATCAAGTCCAACGCCGTCCGGTGGCTGAATTTTCGCGCGATCAATAGCGTGTCCTGCTGCCACACCCAATATAGCGCCTAATGGTCCGCCTAAGGCAAAACCAGCAACTCCACCAATTACTTTTCCCCAAATGCTCATATGAAGTCAATTACCAGAGTGTGTTGTGAATGACCAGAACTTGATTACTAACCCACGGACCCAATCCGGCCCACAATCGGCAATTTTATTGCAGGATTATTGAAGTCTAGACCGAACGTCAGGCCAAATAGATTAACCTCCAAACCTTCTTCTTTTGCCACCAACAACCCGGTCAATCCAAAAAACGAAATTTGATACCCCGTTCCGCTTGGTGTTTTCGCAATAAAATCTCCACCCGGAATGAAATCTTTACCGACAGCGGTTGGTGGTAAATCTAACTTTAACTCAGGAACTTGGCGGGCAACAAACGCTGTGAACGTATTCGAATTTGGACCCGGCCATACTGTATACGCATCACGGTATGGATATGTGTGGGCAATGTTGTCGATTTTGGTGATAAGCTCATCCACACCGTCGCCACGAATATCGGCAATCACTTTTGGTATATTACCAAACCAACGCCCATCCGCAGGCCGGTTGGACACAACCAGCGCATCACCCCCATAACGCACGCGCCAACCAATAACTTCATAAACTGTAAAATGATCGGCATTCGTTGGCTTCGTAGCAATCCACGTATGAACCCCAAAAGCGCCCCGCCAACTAAATGCACGCGCCGCATAAACCTGCACGATGGCTTTTTTATGCGTTTTTGGGTCTGGCGCAATACCTACACTTTCCCTGCTTGCTGTGCGCCAATCAGCCATAGAGCTTTTCCCAACAATACCACCGATTGCCAAAGCTACGATAACAAGCAGGCCAACCCAGATTAATATGCGTTTTATGGTACGCAAATGAAATTCCTTTTATTGTGGGCCCGACCACTTTTGAACCAGCGGCTTCAAAAGTGCTGGATAAACATACATGGGGAATTGCGCCAAAGCAAAATAGAGCGTGATATCTGGATCAGCAGTAGCAGGTAAAACTGCTAAAATGAGCCCCATATTTCGATTTCCACCAGCAAACCCTAATGTTAATGCGTCCTTCCAGCCTATGGATCTAAATAATCCAAAACCAACCAATTGCAATACAGCGTTAGCCAAAAATGACAACAATGTGATCATCAATATTCGAGACGGGTTTTCAATAAGAAGCGTTGTCACCCCATCCATAATCGCCACAGCAAAGACAGTCATCAATATGACGACAACGCCATCGGCTCTGGTTTTCCATGCTGTTATCCGCACCGTTCCGATCCAGCGGCGGCATAAAACGGATGCAACCAAGGCCGAAGCCAACATTGCCGTCAATCGTCCCGCCATCTCCCATGCGCTCATATCCAATCGAACGTTCATGAACTCAAATGCAATTACCGGCATCGTGAGCGGCAATAAAAAGGTCGCTCCAACCATAACCACAAGCGACAACGCCCCGTTCAAACCCATCATCATGACCATGGCAGGGACAGAATTTAAAGGAGCACTTGAGGCCATCAAAACCATAGCGATGGCAATTCCAGGGGCCACACCCAATTGCATCACACACGCCCACATCAATGCTGGTGATCCAATTAACATCCACAACAATGCAACCCCACTGATGCGCCAGCGCTTTATGTTTTGTTTTACGCCCACCCAATCAAGCCGGACCATAGCCAGAAACAACAAACCCCATACAGCAGGCGTCAATAAGGGGTTCAGGAAGCTTGCAAGCCCTGGCAAAATAAGCGCCACGAACACACTGAATGCCATAAGGACTGTTGCGTGGCGGCCCAAAAAGTCCAGTATTTTAATACTCATTCTTTATTTTTTCCTGGATATTTAGGTTATCCTCATACATTCATAACAACATCATGAGTGAACATATACAAACAGTCGTTATCGGCGCCGGCGTGGTCGGTTTAGCCATTACTCGTAAATTAGCGATGAGTGGCCGTGAAGTGATATTGCTTGAATCAGAAGATGCCATTGGGACCTCCACAAGTTCCCGTAATTCTGAAGTTATTCACGCTGGGATTTATTATCCGAAAGGTAGCTTTAAAGCGCGCTTTTGTGTTGAAGGCAATAAGATCATGTATGCCTATTGTGCTGAACGCTCCATTCCGCACAAACGAATTGGCAAATTAGTTGTCGCCACAAACGACGACGAAGTGCCTGATCTTGAAGCCATTAAGCAAAAAGCTGCGGCCAATGGTGCCGAAGAATTACACTTCTTAAGTGCGGCTGAAATTACTGAACTGGAACCCAACATTGATGTTTCCGGCGCTCTTTATTCACCCTCGACCGGGATCGTTGATAGCCATTCACTGATGCTTTCGTACCAAGGTGAAGCTGAAGACCACGGTGCGATGATTGCATTCAAAAGCCCGGTTATCGGTGGGCGGGTTCAAGATGGGGAAATTTCGCTTTCGGTAGGCGGCGACGCCCCTATGGAGCTAATCTGCGATGAAGTCATTAACTCAGCTGGCTTAGGCGCTCAAACGATTAGCCGAAGCATCGAAGGAATCGATCCAGACACCATACCAAAACTGTTTTACGCTAAGGGAAATTATTACACCCTAACCGGAAGCAATCCGTTCAACCACCTGATCTATCCGGTTCCTGTAGCCAATGGATTAGGCACACATTCAAGCATGGATATGGGCGGGCAAACGAAATTTGGCCCCGATGTAGAATGGATTGATGACATTGATTACGTAGTAGACCCAAAGCGCGGGGATAGCTTTTACGCATCCATCCGCCGCTTCTGGCCTGGATTACCCGATGGCAGTATTCTGCCCGGATATTCAGGAATTCGGCCAAATTTAATTGGTCCCGGCGGTAAAACGTTGAACACCGACTTCATCATCCAAGGCCGCGCTGATCATGGAATTGAAGGTGTGGTCAACTTATACGGAATAGAGTCGCCCGGTTTAACGTCATCAATGGCAATTGCTGATTATGTTTTAGAGCGTTTAGAGCAAGGATAACCCAATGCACCATAAAGAACACCGAGTAGATTTAGCAGCAGCTCTCAGATGGGCTGTGCGTATGGGATGGCAATCAGGTATTTGCAATCATTTCAGCTTAGCCGTTGATCAAGATGGAGACGCGCCGGCCGGTGTTTTAATCAATCCACAAGGATATCATTGGTCTGAACTCACCGCCTCATCACTACTGTTGATGAATTACGAAGGTGAAGTGATTGAAGGCGATGGCGTTGTTGAGCCAACAGCTTTCTTTATCCATATGGCGATCCATAGCCGGGTACCAACAGCCAAATGTGTGCTTCATGCTCACCCGCCCTACTCAACCGCAATCATGTCGACGGAAAACGGGCGGATTATGAATTGCAACCAAGATAGCTTACGCTTTCATCGCCGCATTGCTTATGACGACGATTTTGGTGGTGCGGCAGATGACGAGAACGAAGGCAACCGCATTGCAGGTGCATTGGGCAACAAACAAATTATGCTAATGGCGCACCATGGCATTACAGTAACCGGGGCAACAACAGCCAAAGCCTTAGACGATTTTTACTATCTTGAGGTTGCGGCTAAAGTCCAAGTCTTAGCACAATCAACGGGCCAGCCTTTGAAAATCATGGACGAAGCAACTGCCGATGAGCTGGCCCCCCCGATCCAGGCTGAAGAAGACCAAATGATTGGTCACTTCGCCTCAATCAAAAGGATACTGGATAAAGAAGAGCCGGAATATCGGACTTAATCGATAACCGCACGCCCCGTAATCGCTTTAAATCGTTCTGAGTACTTGGCCCATACATCCGGGTTTTTGAAACGTGGCGGGCGCTTTCCGGCCCAGATATCTACCCATTGATCGGCTGCCCATTTGCCCATATTAAACAGGCAATCGGTGGTTATGCCTGCGTTATGCGGAGTGGCAATCACGTTATCATATCCAATGAGTGGGTGATCATGGGCTGCGGGTTCCGCCATGAACACATCCAAACCAGCTCCGGCAATTTGGTTATTGGCAATTGCGCTTTCTAAAGCCACCTCATCATGAATTCCGCCACGCGCTGTTTGAATAAAAAATGCGCTTGGTTTCATCGCATTATACTGCTTGGCACCAATCATGTCAGCGCTGTCATCTGTGAGTGGGCAATGAACGGTTACAAAATCAGAGGATTTGCACAATTCTTCAAGGCTAACCGACTTTGCTCCTCGTTCAGCAAAATCGGCATTGGTCAAATACGGATCGTAAGCAATTATGTTCATCGAAAACACTTTGGCAATTTCAGAAACCCGGCGGCCAATTTTGCCAAGTCCAACAATGCCTAACGTCCGTCCGGTTAATTCAGCGCCTGTGTATGTCCAACGCGACCAATCGCGGCCATCGCGCAAAGTTGCGCGATCGGATTGGTTGATTTTCTTGCTTAAGTTAAGCATCAATCCAATGGCATGCTGAGCAACAGATTCTGCATTGGCTCCCGTTTGATTGACAACCAAAATACCTGCTTCGGTGCAGACATCCACATCAACCATGTCATAACCAGCGCCTGAAACAGATACAGCCAACAAATTTGGGCACCGCTTGACCATATCGCGCCTTGGATAAAACAACTTTTCCGTTTCGGTAGAAGGTAAAGCCTGATAGGCATGGGCTTTCTCGAAAGCTTTCCAATTGATTTCAGG
>CALJEW010000044.1 GCA_938074585.1 uncultured Rhodospirillales bacterium
CTGGCAGCAGATTAGGGGAACAAGTCTAATGGGTGGACTACATATTTTCGGTCTGAGTCATTCATATGGCTCCCATAAAGTCTTGGATAATGTTGGCTTGATGATCCCTGCGGGTGAACTGGTTTGTATGTTGGGGCCTTCTGGGTGTGGAAAATCAACGCTTTTACGTCTTGCGGGTGGGCTTGAGAAGGTCCAAGACGGCACGGTCGTTATCAACAGTGTAACAGTCGGAGATTCAAAGATACATTTGAATCCGGAGCATCGGCACATCGGCTTGATGTTTCAAGATTATGCTTTGTTTCCGCATCTGAATATCATTGAAAACGTAACCTTTGGCCTGTTTGGAATGACGTCCTTCAAAGCCCACGCACGGGGAATGCAAATGCTGGATCAGGTCAGCATGACGTCTCATAAGGACAAATATCCGCACATGCTTTCTGGTGGGCAACAGCAGCGCGTTGCGTTAGCGCGCGCCTTGGCCCCTGAACCAAAGTTGCTACTACTTGATGAGCCGTTTTCAGGGCTCGATACCAATATGCGGCAGAAGATTCGTGAAGAAACGTTGAACGTACTCAAGCAAAGCGGTGTTGCTACTTTAATGGTCACCCATGATCCCGAAGAAGCAATGTTTATGGCGGATCGAATTAAGGTTATGGGGAGTAATGGTCGAATATTGCAGGCTGGACGCCCTCATGAAATTTATTACCACCCAAGGCACGAACTTGTCGCTAAATTGTTTGGTATGATGAACATGTTTAAGGGCGTTGTTGCTGATGGCAGAGTTGAAACTCCGCTAGGGTCGGTTGCCACTGATTTAGATGATGGGGAACAAGCCCAAGTTTTAGTTCGCCCCGAAGGTGTCATTATTGAAGCCAATGGAAATGGTCGGGGCTCATTAGTTGAAGTAACTTCAAGCCATTTGCTTGGCCATGATAATATTGTACGTGTTCGATTAAATAAGGGCGAGGGGGATGAGCTGTATGTTCGCGTTCATCATACTTTTGAGGTGGAATTAAAAAAGAATCTCACGGTCCGGATCGATCCTGAATACGCCTTTGTGTTTCCCTTCGAAGATGAATTGAAATTAACAAAGATGGATAAGCCAGAATTAAATGAAGCACAAATTAGTGCAGCTGCAGCAGAATAATGCTGGTTATGATAAATAAATTTAATAGATATGTTTTAATAATTAAAGGTCGCTTGGTTCCGCATTTTTCGTGTATAAACAAGTTGTTTTCGCAGGTGATACGCATTACGCCCTCTCAAGGAGAAAATTAAATGGTACAACTTTCTGAGACTTTTATGCTGGAAAGCCAGACCTTGGATCAAGACCATCAAGTGCTTGTCGAAATGGTAAACGAAATTACTGAGATGCTGGACAGTGGAGAGACAGTTGATTGTAAAGCCAAGGTCCTTGAGTTTATTAAGTTCACCAAAGCCCATTTTGCACGGGAAGAGCAGCTTTTAAATAAAGTTGGCTATCCATATGTTGCGAAGCACCAAAAGCATCACAGAGAGCTTTACGCGAAAATGGACCACATGCTGGAATTTGCAGGGCTTGTTTCTGTCAATGAAATGGCACGTGAAAGCCTGAAAACAGAATTGGTGTTTTTCGTCATGGATGACGTAATTACCACCGATCTTGACTTTAAGAATTTTATTAGTGGTTTAAATTAAATCAAATAAAGATTTATACTTTAGATATCTAAGATTAACGTTTCACCTTTTTCGGCCCGAGACGTACAGATCATGATAGAATTTTGGTAATCTTTTTCTTTTAAAAAGCTATCGCGGTGCTCTGCTTTTCCACCAAGGAGGCGGACTTGGCAGCTGCCGCAAACACCGTCTTCGCATGATGAGGATACATTAATACCCGCATCATTAACGACATCTAAAATACTTTTCCCAGGTGGCACACTTAACGTTTTTCTTTGGCGAGAAAGGACTATATCGAAAGCTGTGTCACTATTTTGATGTACGGGTTTTTGTCGGTCAGAAATAAATTTTTCGAACCGAACTATGCCTCCTGGCCAATGGCTCGCCGCGTTTTGAACGGCCGTTATCAAGCCGCTTGGGCCACATACATAAATGCAGGTATTCTTGGTTGGGGTGGCAAGAATTTGCTGAAGATCAATGCCGTTTTTGGGGTTTCCTCCATCATGGTGAAAATGAACCTGGTCAGCAAAAACCTCTTTTGCTTCTTTTGCATATGGAGTGGAATCCGGACCTCGTGCGCAATAGTGCAAGGTTGCTGATACCCCTTTTTCGTGCAAGACTCGGCCCATCGATAACAGCGGCACTATACCGATCCCACCCGCAATAAGCAGATGGTGTTCGGCGCTTTTGTCGAGGGGGAAATTATTTGTAGGCAATGATGCTTCAACACTATCACCCAGCGCCAAGTTGTCGTGCATCCAAGCAGAACCACCTCGTCCATCGCTTTCCCGTAAGACAGCTATTTCATAATACTGGCGTTGTTTAGGTGAATTAGCCAAAGAATATGAGCGCCGATGGCCATTAGCGGTGATAATATTGATATGACTACCTGCAGTAAATGTCGGTAAAAGACCTTCGATTTCGGGAAAAAGTTCGAATTTTTTTACATTACGAGTAAGTTTTTTTATTCCCCCAACCCGTAGTTTAATGCGTGATTTTATAGTCGGTGCTGGGACTTTTTGATTGTTCTTTAGAATTAATCTTTCAACGCGTTGTCGGCCGATAATATGTTGGTTCAAAATGTCGTCAATATCATCCGTGGTATCATAACGGTACCATGTCGCTTCTGGGTAAATAACCAATACAGGCCCCAGTTCACAGCGTTCTAAGCACCCGGATTTATTTATGCGAATGTTCTTAATCTTCAGCTCTTTAGCACGGTCTTTCATATGTTTTTGTAAATCAACAGACCCACGGGCTGCACAAGAGCTGCGAGGGTGATCTTGGGAGCGTTCGTTAATGCAACAAAATACATGAACATCATATACCTGTTCAATCGTCACTTCACTCGCAGGCATGTTTTTGCTCCATTGAATTCGTTCGTCATTTTATTTAACAGCAAATATGTATATCAAAATATATTTGAACAACAAGCGTTTGCCTACATCAAGAACTAGCTAAAATGGCTTGTTGTTCCAACGCCCGCTTAAATAAATAGTTTGCGTCAATTTTGGATAACTGCATATTGAATGGTAACAGCAAACTAAATCAAAGGATTAGAGATGCCATATTGTACAACAAATGACGGCGTGAAACTATATTATGAAGAAGCAGGTGAAGGAACGCCGATATTATTCGTTCACGAATTTGCAGGTGATTATCGCAGTTGGGAGCCTCAGGTCCGACATTTTTCGCATAACTACCGATGCATTACTTTTAGCGCGCGTGGTTTTACCCCATCTGACGTTCCCGCTGATCCTGAAATGTATAGCCAAGATATTGCACGCGAAGATATTAAGGCCGTTCTTGATGGTTTAGATATTCAAGAAGCACATGTTATCGGGCTTTCCATGGGTGGATTTTCAGCGCTACATTTTGGAATGCACTATCCAGACCGTGTTCTGTCTCAAGTTATTGCAGGTTGTGGTTATGGTGCCGATGAAGGATCAAGTGATCAGTTTAAGCGTGAAACAGCAGTA
>CALJEW010000045.1 GCA_938074585.1 uncultured Rhodospirillales bacterium
CGGCATAACCGAGCGCTAAAATCTTGTCTTTAGGGCCGTTCCCTTCCGCAATATCGCGTAATATATCGATGGTCGCAGTTAAACCAAACGAATCGGTGACACGCAAAGTCGCGTCTTTAAGGTATTCTGCTGAATGCAGCACAAAGCCCCGAGCCTGATCAACGGGCCCACCAAATAAAACGGTCAAAGGGCTTTTCGAAAAGGCGGGCTTGATCTCTAATTGCTCCAATAGATCGGAAAACGTCAGCTCATCGACTTGTTTATTTATAACCAAGCCCATTGCCCCTTCTGAATTGTGGGCGCACATATAGATCACGGTTTTGCTGAACCGAGGGTCGCTCATACTTGGCATCGCAATGATTAAATGACCTGCTAAATATCCGGGTTCTGATTTTTGCTTATCCATTTGATCAATATATGTCTCCCTGACATTGGGCGCAATGGTCTCCTCCTCCTATTTGAGCAGATATCGACTTATCTTCACACCCGCACAATCTTACGTGATATGCGTTTTGGCGCGTGAATTGTGGGACATTGCAGGTTAGGATCATACAGTAGAAATTAATCATATTAACAAAACCGGTGGCCCACAACGTTGAAGACCTTGTATGCATTTTTAATATTTCTGGTGGCATTATCTGGCACTTCGAGCCCCACCATAGCCACGACGGGAGCATCTGATTGGCAAAAAACCAAACAATCAGAAGTTCGCTTAATTGCTGCAACCCAATCAATAGGAACCGATGACGCGCTTCGTTTAGGCCTTCATTTTCGTTTGCAACCCGGGTGGAAAGTCTATTGGCGTTCCCCGGGCGATGCCGGGTTCCCACCCCAACTGGAATGGAATGGCTCGAACAATTTAAAATCAGCTACCCTTCAATGGCCGGCCCCCAAACGATTTTCAGTCCTTGGTATTGAAACGCTGGGCTATAAAGATGAGTTGGTGCTGCCTATTATAGCCCTTCAAAAAATGCCAAATGCAGCAACCACATTTGAAGCCCAACTGCGCTACCTTGTTTGCAGCAAAATTTGTATTCCATACGATACAAGCCTTTCCCTTCATCTCCCCAAAGGCAACGGCGAACCCAGTGAATTTACCCATCTGATCAACCGCTACCAATCACACGTTCCGGGTAACGGAAGCATGCATGGACTGAAAATCATTTCTAGCCGTACAACCAAGACCGCAAACAAAACGATCCTTCAATTGGCCCTTGACAGCACGTCGCCCTTAACTAAACCAGACGTCTATTTCGAAGGTCCAGATGAACTAACATTCACCAAACCCAAAATCACCCTAGGGCCTGACCAACGAACAGCCTTATTGGAAGTCGATGTCGATGGATTAAAATTTTTAGAAGACGAGGTTGGGAAAACGATTAAAGGCCGCGAATTTATTGTTACCCTGGTTGATGGCAAACGAAGCGCTGAACAAAAACTGATCATAGGTGACCCGTTATTGGACCCAACAGCCCAAGCCCCGACCTCAAGCTCAAGGGCTGAAGTCTCAGTTTTGTACATCCTAGCCTTAGGCATTTTGGGTGGGCTGATTTTGAACTTAATGCCTTGCGTACTTCCAGTACTTTCAATCAAAGTTCTCAGTGTTGTTGGCCATGGTGGGTCTGAAAATAAGGCTGTGCGGTTAAGCTTTTTGGCATCCGCAGCGGGCATTATATCGTCGTTTCTTGTTCTTGCTGCAGCCCTTACGATTCTAAAATCTGCAGGGATGGCCGTTGGTTGGGGCATACAATTTCAATACCCATGGTTTTTAATTGGATTAATTATTTTAGTTCTTTTGTTTGCCTCCAATCTGTGGGGATTTTTTGAATTTCGGTTACCAAATGCCTTGTCTCAGGTCGGGGCAAATGGTCACAATACTAACCACCTATCCAGTCATTTCATGCAAGGGGCCTTTGTCACCCTGTTAGCAACGCCATGCTCTGCGCCCTTCCTAGGGACAGCCGTTGGTTTTGCTTTGGCCAGGGGCACGGCTGAAATCTTTGCGATATTTCTGGCCCTAGGGGTCGGCTTAGCCCTGCCGTTCCTAATCTTTGCTCTGTTTCCATCGATGATCACCCGCCTTCCCCACCCCGGCCCTTGGATGATTCGTTTACGCATTTTTTTGGGCTTTACGCTGGCGGCAACGGCTGCTTGGTTAATCAGCATTTTAACGTCAACACTGGGTTCCTTTGGGGCTGCTATCGTGGCCCTCGGTGGCGTTTGTATGATCGCTGTCCTTTATTATAACCACACCCGTTTGCAAACGATTAGCAAAGTGGCGTGGAGATGCATTGCGGCCCTCATCATTGCCACGTTCGTTCTACCTGATGCTTTAGGCTCAGGCCCCGATAAATCCATCAACATTAACAATACGAAATCAGATGTTCATTGGCATCGCTTCGATTTAGCTGCAATTCCAGGCCTTGTAACTGCGGGAAATACGGTATTGGTCGATGTCACTGCCGATTGGTGCATCACATGCAAAGTCAACAAAGCGCTGGTTTTTGGCAATGGAGCGGTCACAGAATTAATGGATAAAAGTAAAGTGATCGCCATGCAAGCCGATTGGACCCGGCCGGATCCCACTATCACCAAATACTTATCTAGTTTTGGCCGCTACGGAATCCCCTTTAATATTGTCTATGGGCCCAAGTCGCCAGACGGCATTGTGCTTCCTGAAATATTAACCAAAAGCACCGTCATTTTAGCCATAAATGAAGCGTCAACAAGTACAAACATCGCTAAGCAAAAAAACTAATATTTATTACGACTGGAAGTTTCATAATTCTCGACTATCTATTATCAATCTAATTCATAATTTATAGTATAGGGAAACAAGACATTGACGATTAAAGCTGGAGACAAAATCCCATCCATTGAACTCAAAACAATGACGAGCGATGGTCCTGACGGAATCACAACAGATGATCTTTTTAACGGGAAAAAAGTTATCCTTTTTGGCCTTCCTGGAGCTTTCACACCGACATGTTCGGCAAAGCATGTTCCGGGCTATGTCCAACATGCGGATGCGATCAAAGCCAAAGGCGTTGATACCATTGCCTGCATTTCCGTAAACGATGCGTTCGTTATGGGCGCTTGGGGGAAAGATCAAAACGTTGGCAACAAAGTTATGATGTTAGCAGACGGCAGCGCTGAATTTACCAAAGCAGCGGGCTTAGAACTTGATCTCGTCGCCCGTGGCATGGGCGTTCGGTGTCAACGTTTTTCAATGATTGTTGATAATGGCGTTGTTCAGTCCATAAACATCGATGAAGGCACGTTCGATAAAACAAGTGCAGAACAGGCGATTAGCGATTTAGGCTAACGCCCGATTCTTTAGATCAAAGGAAAAGGCGGGCCCTTAAAGTCCGCTTTTTTTTGTGTCCTATTTTATTTATCGCCCGACATATCCAATACGGCCCCAACAACTAAGGGGCCAACAAATCCACTTGCATAACCCAAGGTCGAATGGACAGCTAGTTCATCAAATGCTGAATTTTCGCCTCGCTTAGGAAACCTGATGAAATCAACCGCCACATGCGCTGGGGCCTTGGGCTTTTGTAAGTCTAGGCGGGTTTATGTAATCTCACCTGTCGAGATTATTTAACCCTACCGGTGATTTGCAAAACACCATCACGTGCCAATTGATCAGCGCGCTCATTGCCCGGATGTCCGGCGTGCCCTTTAACCCAATGCCACTCAACATCATGGCCAACTAAAGCCTCTTCCAAACGCTTCCATAAATCTTCGTTTTTAACGGGCTTTTTGGCAGCCGTGCGCCAGCCGTTGCGTTTCCAACCATGAATCCATTTGGTAATGCCATCGCGCACATAAGTACTGTCAGTATACAACGCGATGGGACCGGTGCGTTTCAAGCTTTCAAGCGCCTGAATGGCGGCCATCAGCTCCATTCGGTTATTAGTGGTATCTGGCTCGCCGCCAAAAAGTTCTTTTTTGTGGCCATTCCAACTCAACAATACCCCCCATCCGCCGGGTCCGGGATTTCCAGAACATGCACCATCGGTGTAAATAACAATATCACTTGTGTCGTTCGTCAAAATCTTTTCCTGCTCATCTTATAATTTCCATCCATAGTCACGCGGATTGGATGCGGTTTTGTGGAATTGGAGCTTGTCCCAATACTCCATCGGATCCTTAACAACAACCAACGCATCTTTGGGGGTATGGGTAAAATCATAAAGACGGGTCAATAAAAACCGCAAAGCAGCGCCGCGTGCCAAAATCGGCAATGCGGCCATTTCCTTTTGGCTGACGCCCCGAACTTCGGCATAATTATTAAGCAAGGTTGCTGCTTTTGTAATATTAAAACTGTTACCCGGCTCGAAGCACCATGCATTCAAACAAACGGCTAAATCAAAGGCATAGCAGTCGTTACAGGCAAAATAAAAGTCTATGATACCCGATAAATATTCTCCTCGAAAAAATACATTATCAGGGAACAAATCCCCATGGATAACACCACTGGGCAACTCTGTTGGCCATTCGCGTTCCAATATTTCGATTTCTGTTTCAAGCTGATCATAAATACCGGGGCTTAAATCATTTGCCAATCGGCCACAACTCTCAAGCAACCCCCGCCATGCACCGACTGACAAATCATTCGACCGTGTCATATCAAAATCAGAGCTAGCCAAATGAAACTCAGCCAAAACCCGGCCCAATTCCCCACAGTGAAATGGCTTGGGACGTTTTGGCGACATTCCAGGCAGAAAACTAATCAAGGCACACGATCTCCCTGCCAATTCGCGCAACGAGGTGCCATCGCGGTCGGCTATAGGGCGCGGACAAGGCACTCCAGCTTGTGCCACATGGTTCATTAAGTTCAAGAAAAAGGGCAAATCAACCTGTTTTACTCGTTTTTCATACAGCGTTAAAATATAAAGACCGCTGGTTAAGGTCAGTAAATAGTTTGAATTTTCAACACCTTCAGTAATGCCCTTACACGACAACACCTCGCCCAATTCATAGCCGGCACAATACGTAATTAATTCATCGTCGCCTATTTCCGTATAAACGGCCATGTTTCTGCCCCTACCGTGTTGCATATTATGCAGAATTACATGGTTATCAAACAAGACTATTTTACGCCAATTGAACATTTACTTGAAAGGTTTAACGCATCAGCGCAGAATCAACATCAATGACCAATGACATAATATCTTTAAAATTTTGTGTGCTTTGTTTTTGCATGTTATTTTTAAATATCGCAAATCCAGCGTTTTCGGCGCGGCAAGATGGCTTGAACGAAGAGGGCCCATCATCCACACAAAAGAACAATCGCTACAAATCAGGAGCTAGCGTCGAAAAGGTCCAAGCGGCTTTAGCCAATATAGGTTTTTATTTAGGCAGCATTAACGGTCACTTAAACGATGAAACAAGTGCCGCTATTCGGATTTATCAAAAAACATCAGGTCTAAAAGTGGATGGCCAAATCACCCGCCAACTTTGGGATTTATTAAATAATGCTCATCAGGTGCGCGGCCTTTTAAAACACTTAGAGACTGTACGTAAGCAAGGCAAAGATAAAGCCCGCGCGGCCTTACTGGCCCATTCAGCGACTAAAAATCTAGTCAAAGATTTAAGCGACATTCGTGCTGATCCTACCCGAAAATACGATGAATGCTTTAAAACCCCAACCGTTCGTTGCTTGCTTTTTGAGGCCCAAGAAAGCGTAAAAGCTGTTCATAACCCCGAATTACGCGATTGGGCCTTGGGTGAAGTTTTGATTGCCCAAGCCCGCGCTGGATTAGGCGAATTGGCAATGCAAACCGCAGCCCGCATTCTAGATCCCCGGTTGATAATGGTTGCTCTACACGACATTGCGGAAGCTCTGGCCAATGCTGGCAACTCTCAACAAGCCGTGAAAGCGGCACGGATCATTCCGAATGCAAGAAAACGGGCCGAAGCTTTGACTAAAATCGCTCAAATTCACGCCCAGCAAGGGGACAAGTTAAGTACTCAGGTGGCCGTTGATGTTCTATTTAAAATGCTCGTCGCCCTTCCGTCAAAACAGCAACAAATCTCAATTAAAACAAAAGTGGCCATCGCATTTAGTCACGTTGGCAGCCCCCTTCGGACAAGGAACCTCTTAGCTGAAACCGAAAACCAAAGCCGACAATTGTCAAATAAGGATCAACGAAGCCTTGGTTTAAGACATGTTGCAACGGCCTATGCGAGATTGAAAAATCTTAAAAAGACACAAACCCTGTTATCGGAAATTACAAAAAAATCCGAACGAGAACCGATCTTAATTCATTTGGCATCGGCAATGGCGGCGGCGGGTAAAATCAAGGATGCTTTAGAAATCGCAAAATACATCACGCCGCGTTATCGGGCCGCCCCCTTAGGCTCGATTGCATTAGCCCAAGCTAAGTCCAATGCCAGCACCGATGCTGGGGCAACACTTCAATTGGCCAAAAAATCCATCGAAGAAATCAAACTTCCCTACGCTCGCTCATTTGCACAAAGCCAACTGGCTGTAACAATGGCGCAAATAAGCAATATACTGACCCAAAGTAACAAAAAAAAAGTTTTATTTTTAAATGCATCTCAAATGGCGGCTCGGATAAAAGACAACCGATTACGAGCCCACACTTTATGGTCGATCGCGCACGAACAACGCATTTCAGGGGGGCAACAAGCTGCAAACACAATGGAAGCCTTAGCCGACACAGCAACAAACGCCATAAAAAGTCGCTTGTCACAGGTCTGGTTATTTGCCGATTTAGCAGATCAACACGTCCGCCGGGGGGATGTGAAACAGAGTTGGAAAATGTTTGATCGGGGCTTAAAAATAGGCCAAACCATCAACAATGCATGGGGCCGGGCCAGAGCTCTGGCCAAGTTAGCCCAAACGCTTCTTGAGCTTGAAACTCCAAGCAAAGGTCTTAGCATAAACATCTCTGCAAATTAAAACTGATTTCAGAGGCTTGCTGCAGCCCGGCCCATATCCTAGAATCTCACCCAAGAGATTACGGTTTTACGGATAATGGTTGGAAGTCGCAAATGGTCACACAATTCAAATGGGCACGCATCGCCTTAATCGTCACTGCAATTGGCGTCTTAAGCAGCTGCGAAACTGTCGACACAGTTAAGAATGTGTTTACTGACCCGGTTATTTTAGCCTGCCCCGAGACGCGTATTTTAGCCGATGCAGCAGAAATTATCCGT
>CALJEW010000046.1 GCA_938074585.1 uncultured Rhodospirillales bacterium
CATACTCTATACAGTGCAATTCTTATTCAAGCTCGGTTACCGGTATTTTATACAAATTTTGGCGTCCAGGATACCGTCGATGGGCGATTTGATATGATTGTCTTACATGCACACATTCTGTTTAACTGCTTAAAAGAGGGCGCGGCTGAAGACCAAGATATTTCACAAGCCGTATTTGATTTAATGTTTGCTGATATGGACCAGAATTTGCGCGAGTTGGGGGTTGGAGATACAGGCGTCTCAATACGTGTCAAAGCCATGGCTGAAGCTTTTTATGGTCGGGCCACAGCCTATGCCGATGGATTGCGTGAAGACGATGACACTATACTAATAGCAGCATTGAAGCGTAACTTGTACCGAAATTCAAAAGCGAACGATGAACAAATCGAAGGCATAGCAAAATATGTGCGCTATCAAGTTGCCCATTTAAATTCTCAAAACTTAGCAGAACTAAACCGAGGCAACGTCTCATTCATATCTGTTAATCATTTTGAGGAGGGTAATCCATGACCTCATCTTCAGGAATTAGTATAGCCGTTACCGAATTTAGTCGACCAGTTGAAGCAGATTCGTTTCAACATGGGACATCGGAAAAAACGTTCAAAGCAATAAAAGACGAATGCGAGGCTTTGAAACAACGCTTCGGCATTGAAGCTTTGAAACATCTATCGGCCAAGCTTGAAATCAGTAGAAGTGGTTCGGGTGGACGCATGAAAATAACAGTACATGGACGTCTGGATGCCGTAATAACACAGAATTGCGTGATCACGTTAGATCCGTTTGATACGGCTATTAAGTCTGAGTTCCAAACCACCTTCGATGCACGTGATTTCGAGGAACTTGGTGATATTGATGTAGATTTGCAGGTTGACGACCAGCCAGAACCTATAATTGAGGGGATTATTGACCTAGGCGAGTTAATTTCGCAAAGCTTGGCTCTAGAAATTGATCTCTACCCCAGAAAACCGGGGGCGGAAAGCGTTTTGAACACTCAAATTAAGTCAAATAATTCGGACAAGTCAGATGATATTATTGCTGAACATCCTTTTGCTGCTTTACAAAAATTGAAAATTGAACCAAAAGTCTAAAAGATTTGTCTATTCACTTGCCCTCATCGGCAATTTTTTTAAGTACTTTCACCTTCCAATACGAAGGTTATTAACTCGAGGTCGCGCAAAATGGCAGTTCCAAAATCTAAAATATCTAAATCCAAACGTAACATGCGCCGTTCGCATGACGCATTGATTATTTCTGCATATGACGAATGTGCAAACTGTGGTGAATTAAAGCGACCTCACCACGTGTGTGGCGCTTGTGGTCATTATAATGACCGTGAAGTCATTGATAACGCCGACGCCGCTTAAAGCAAAGCTTTTCAATCGATTAACAGCCGCCTATAAAGGCGGCTGTATTCATTTGTACGAAAGCCGGAGCGGGGGCCATCCTTTTGCCTGAACAGCTGACACTATCCATTGATGCAATGGGTGGCGATAACGCACCTGACATGGTGATTGAAGGAATTCAAGTCGCACTCACAATGAAGCCTGATTTGCAGTTCCTATTGTTTGGCGATGAAGCCAAACTAGCCCCATGTTTAGAACGCTATCCTCAGGCTGCAAAAGCCTGTGTAGTTCACCATACCGCCGACGTCATCACCAATGAAGCGAAAGTCGCGCACGCCTTACGCTCAGGCCGTAACTCAAGCATGCGTTTAGCGATTGACGCGGTTGGTAAAGACGAAGCCCATGGCATTGTGTCAGCAGGGAATACAGGCGCGTTGATGGCGATGGCGAAGTTTGTCTTAAAAACGATTCCAGGTATCAACCGGCCCGCAATTTCGGGATACTTCCCGACCCTTAGAGGGCGCAGCATTATGCTGGATTTAGGAGCCAATGTGGAATGTGATGCCAAAAATTTGGTTCAATTTGCTGTGATGGGTGAAGTGTTTGCGCGCATTGCGTTAAATGTTAAAAACCCATCCGTCGGCATCTTAAACGTCGGCGTTGAAGATTTAAAAGGCCACCAGTCTGTTAAAGATGCTGCCAACATCCTTCAAACCACTGATCTTCCAATTAAATTTCATGGTTTCGTTGAAGGCGACGACATTGCGAAAGGAACAGTTGACGTCATCGTTACCGATGGCTTTACCGGCAATATCGCGCTCAAAACAGCAGAAGGTACAGCCAAAATGTTTGGCTCGTTCTTAAAAACCACCCTGACATCTTCGCCGTTAGCAATGCTTGGTGCCTTGTTTGCCAAATCAGCACTCAACAAATTCAAAGAACGTGTAGACCCACGGAGCTACAACGGGGCGATGATGCTTGGGCTTAATGGGGTTTGCGTTAAAAGTCACGGAGGTACCGATGCAATCGGATTTGCCAATGCCATTAACGTGACCGTTAGCCTTATTAACAACTCAATAAATGAAGCGATCAAAGAAGATTATGCCCGCGTAAGCTTCGATCAGGCAGAAACAGATCAACAGGTAGACCCTAAATGACTAGGCGTTCAAAAATACTTGGCTGTGGGTCGTATTTACCCGAACGGGTCGTCACCAATGCAGAATTAACAAAAACCGTGGACACATCAGACGAATGGATTGTAGAACGTTCCGGCATTCGTCAGCGCCATATTGCATCAGACGGGCAGTTTACCTCTGATTTAGCCTTAAAAGCGGCTGAACGCGCCCTAGAGCACGCCAGTATTAAAGCTGAAAACGTCGATATGGTTATTGTTGCCACGACAACACCCGATAACACATTTCCCGCAACCGCAACCAAGGTTCAGCATAATTTAGGCATGACCACGGGTGCGGCATTCGATATTCAAGCCGTCTGCTCTGGTTTTGTTTTCGCACTTTCCGTTGCAGACAACATGATCAAAGGCGGCCAAGCTGACACTATTGTCGTCATTGGCGCTGAAACGTTCTCGCGAATTCTTGATTGGGAAGACCGGGGCACGTGTGTGCTTTTTGGCGACGGAGCCGGGGCCGTGGTTCTGCAAGCATCCCCAGACGACGTTCCTAATGAGGACACAATAACGGCACAAGGCATTTTATCGACCCACATTCATTCCAACGGCTCGTCCCGCGATTTGTTATATGTCGACGGTGGACCGTCTTCGACCCAAACCGTCGGTCATGTGCGTATGGTTGGGCGTGAAGTGTTTCGCCACGCAGTCACCAACTTAGCCAACATAGTTGGTGAAACACTGGACGCGCACGGATTACACTCAGATGATATAGATTGGTTGGTCCCACACCAAGCCAATAAACGGATTTTGGACAGCACAGCCCGTAAATTAGGGATATCGGCGGACCGCGTCGTCGTCACCGTTGATCGCCACGCGAACACATCGGCGGCATCAATCCCGCTGGCCCTAGACGAAGCCGTAAAAGACGGCCGCATCAAACGCGGCGACTTGGTCCTAATGGAAGCCATGGGCGGAGGGCTGACTTGGGGCTCTGGTCTGGTTCGCTGGTAGACAATCAGACTTGCCCTACGTGTCAAAAACCCTCCGACACGACTTGCTTTTTGTGTATAAATTATTAATTGGTGGTATCGCTCAACGATACTGTTCACTGTGCCATCATTCTTAATTTCTTGAAACGCTGCCTATAATTAGGTTTTCCGCTGGGCTAATGATGACTTTCTAGAAATCGTAATTTAGAAATAGCCTCCCTAAACATAAAACGTTAATTTTTAAGATCAATATTTTACTAGAGAAGTAAGTATGCCCCTTGGCGAACAGGCGTAACAACAGTATTAATTCGACCCACCTAAAACATTTTGATTGCATTTGAGTATCTATTGACGGTGATTTTTTAAAGTTTATCGTCTTTATTAAACTTATCATAATAAATTGCCTCCCTTAATACACTAATACTAAACCCAAATAAGTATCTATGCTCGATTACGTTGGGGGTCTTTTTATGCAGAAAGCATCTTTTTTTCCTTGGTAACTCTTCATCGATATAAAACATATAGGCTTCACGTTCAGAATTCCGATTGGGTCCTAACATACTATCTGCAAGCCCATTCACCATTAATGCAAGAGCTCGGCGGAGTGGGACCACATTAAAATTGAAAGACACATTTAATGGTCTAGCCATATTGTATACAATATCTACCTATAAACCCGAGACTTTTAAGTTATTTCCCGGTTTTCGGACAATTCCGTAAGGGGGGGCATGCTTGACTTCAACAATAAGGTTATCAGCATGGGCTTAAAGATTTAGAATCAATAATAAGTGAGCTAGGCTCAAAAAACCCTTAAGAGATTAAATAATTATCAAAATCGCATATTAAAACCAATCTAGGTTCAGAGTAATTAGCATAATAAACAATGATAGGAACACTATAGAACTCAATCACGCGTTGAACTAAAGTATTTATCTATTTTTATAACAAATATTTACTTCTAAAATAAAAACAATATTTAAACCTTACTGGATCTTTTAATGATTCTATAATTCCTTTACTTATTCAAACTTAAAGCATTTTTTTTGCGGCGGTTGGTTTTTTGTTTGTTTTTACCACCGAATTTATCATCCGAGGAATGCTCAGCGCCTCGTTTATCGTTCGCATTCATTTCTTAAACGATGCCGAATTCAATCAGTTTCTCCAGCATGTTTTTTTGTGCTGGAATAGGTTTCCAGAAAAACCTGTTGACACATCTCAATTTGAAGTTTTGAAATCATTCTCGAATCTGCGTGCCGCTTCGGCCAGCTCGTTTTTCACCTAGTGGGACAACGCATTCGCTTTGTTTTCACGCTCAAACATGGTGACCACCTCGCGGCCTTTTTTTTCAACGGGAACAAATTCCATAATGATTTTCACCTCAATGATCAGAACGTTGATTGGGATATTTGAGACAACGTTACAAACTCTAGCACCCTAATCCCACATTTTATCCGCTTCACAGTGCAAATTAATCCAAATCATACGTTAAAGAAACATTACTTTAGACTCACATCCCATTGATATATTGACCTAAATCCTCGTAAGCGATAGTATATTAACCTTAAGATCTTTAGGGGATAATCGAAATGGCCGGGAAAACTGTTACGCGCGCGCAACTGGGAGAATCGGTATATCAGGAAGTAGGTCTGTCACGGATCGAGTCCGCAGATCTTTTGGAAACCGTTCTAAACTACATGGGCGATGCCCTTACTACTGGTGAGACCGTTAAAATCTCGTCATTTGGTAGTTTATCTGTTCGACAAAAAGGCGAACGCGTTGGTCGCAATCCTAAGACAGGCAAAGAAGTACCAATTCTACCTCGTAAAGTATTGGTTTTCCGGCCCTCACAAGTTCTTAAAAACCGAATAAACGAATACCGTCGCCCCGGCGATAGCTCCTAAAAGTCATGGCGACAGGCTCCAAATCAGCTTCTGCATTCCGCACCATTAGTGAGGTTGCCACAGAGTTGAACCTGCCGAAACATGTTTTGCGATTTTGGGAAACAAGGTTTAATCAAATTCACCCGCTTAAACGCGGTGGGGGTCGGCGCTATTATCGCCGCGAAGACATTGATCTTATACGCCAAATCCGCGGCCTTTTGTATGATAATGGATACACCATTAAAGGCGTTCAAAAATTATTGCGCAACGGTTCTGCAAAAAATGCTCCTAAAGCAGAAGCGGAAAAAGTAACTGAAAATGCTGACCCTGTTGGTTCCAAAGCAGAACTGCAAAGCATTTTGAGCGAATTGCGAGACATCCAAGGGTTATTGCGCAATTGGGCTTAGGGTCCAGGCCGTTATTCTCGTCGCATTATCTTCTAATTTCAATTCTTCACTATTTTCGATTCAGGTTATTGCTCCATCAGGAATGCCTGCGTATAGTGCCGAAATTCGAGACGGGAAGTAGCTCAGTCTGGTAGAGTACTCGGCTGGGGGCCGAGCGGTCGCAAGTTCAAATCTTGTCTTCCCGACCACTCGAATATTTTTAAAATCATACATTAGCCTTCGAATTTAACAAATCCACCTTGTGCGGATGCCCGGATTGCTGCGTCCAAAAGCTTTTGAGAGCGCAACGCATCTGCTACCAACGTCCTACGCCCAATCGTTGTTTCGGTTTTGTTACAAAACACGTCAAACATCGTTGAAATCTGATTTTTATCATTAAAATCAATACTTTGTTCCGAAACGCTTTGATTCGACAAATGTATATAAGGGGGTAAATTTTGCGGTTTAGAAAAGAAAGGGGTGGCCGTTAATTGGCCATTATCACCGATTATCGAAACGAAATTCTGATAATCGCCGCCATATCCCCACAATAAATCAGCAACCGATCCGTCATCGAAATGAAGAATCGCGGTGGCGTTTGTATCAACGCGGTATCCAATTTCGGTTTCGATTGTGCACTTAAGTTCAACCAGCGCCCCCGGAACCAAAGCATCAACCACTGATAACAAATAAAACCCGATATCCAACAAAGCCCCGCCGCCTAAATCTGGGTTATAACGGAAATTATCGCTGCTTAAGTGAGGGAAATAGAACGATGCAAATACGTTAGTGACCGACCCGATTGCACCATTATTCATCTGATTTTGCAGCGCATTAAATTGCGGATGATAGCGCGGCCCAGAAACAACAGCCAACGCCCTCCCGTTGTCCTCTGCCATTTGACAGAGATGCTGGGCGTCTTTCAAATTTGTTGTTAAGGGCTTTTCGCACCATAGATCCTTATCTGCTGCTAAAACTAGGAAACCATGGGCGTAATGTAGGGCCGTGGGTGTTGCCAAATAAATCACATCCACAGTCGTATTGGCCAGCATCTCTGCTGGGTCTACCCAAGCCAAACACCCATAAGACTTGGATTGTTCAGATAATACTTTTGGATTGCGGGTGTGGATACCAACGAGTTCAAGGTCAACACTGTCCGCAATGGCAGGGAGCACAGACTTTATGGCATGGGCACCAACGCCCCAAACGGCAATCTTTCGTGCTGATGATGTATTCACTCTCACAACCTACCCTTAGTAATAATCTATGTATGTATTCACTGGCACATTCGTGCCATGCATGTTCATTACACACACAGAACTACAAATCTACCCATATCGCCGAAAAGAAATCGACAAAAAATGCACAATACTAAATCCCCCTTCATTGGCATCGTACTTATGATTCTTGCGATGTTGGTCATACCAATGCTTGATGGAATAGCTAAAGAGCTGAGTTTGCGCTACTCGACCACGCAAATTACATGGGCACGGTATTTCGTTCATTTCAGCTTTATGCTGCCGTTTGTCTTAATTCGGTTTGGACCACGTGCTATATTACCTAAAACTCCCGGATTACAGCTCCTTCGAAGTAGCCTTTTGATGTGCTCAACTTTCATGTATTTTTGGGCAATCTCTTTGATTCCCTTGGCCGATGCCATCGCTTTAATCTTTATATACCCGATCGTCGTCACAGCACTTTCCGCTGGCATTTTAAAAGAGCAGGTTGGGATTCGACGCTGGTCGGCGGTTTTGGTTGGGCTTTTGGGGGCCTGCATTGTTGTTCGCCCAGGATTATTAGAAATCGGCTTGGGTACGTTTTTAGCATTGGGAGCAGGGGCGTCCTATGGCTGCTATCTGATTGCCACGCGTAAGCTTGCGAAAAGTGCTCCGCCCGTTATTACCCTAACGTTCACCGCCTTTGTTGGTACCGTTGTTTTTTCTGCTCTTGTGCCGTCCTATTGGCAAACACCAACCAACACAGACCTAATGCTGATGCTCGCAATGGGGCTGCTGGCGGCATTAGGGCATTATATGATTATCAAATCGTTTGAATATGCCGAGGCATCTGTTCTGGCTCCTTACGGGTACTTGGAAATCATAATGGCCAGCCTTATTGGCTATTTTGTCTTTGGCAATTTCCCAGATCTGTATTCCTGGATTGGCATCAGCATTATAATTTTCAGTGGTATTTATATTTCGATACGCGAACGGCACAAAAGGGAGTAGGATATAAAAAAGAGGCTGGATCATAAATACCCAGCCTAAGTTCGTGGTCTCGAGGGATGGGAAAAGTTTCAAACATTATACTCCTTCCACCTCTGCACTTTAACAGTTGGGTCACAATAAATCAGTT
>CALJEW010000047.1 GCA_938074585.1 uncultured Rhodospirillales bacterium
GGGTTCAGCGTTGAAATGTATGCGCTGGCGGCTTTTATTATTTTTATAGCAGCCGTGGTTCAAAGCGCCTTTGGCATGGGATTCGGGCAAGTCGCCGCACCTTTTTTGTTATTGATCGATCCGTCATTAGTACCCGTACCCATTTTGTTTATGGGTATGACCGTATCGTGTTTAAGCGCGTATCGGGGCCTAAAAGACATCAGCTTTAGTGAACTGGGGTACGCCTTATCGGGCCGCCTTGTTGGTATTTTTATTGCCGCCGAAGTAATGATTGCAATTGTTGCATCGCCAAAATTTATGATCGTTTTCGCGTGTCTGATTCTGGCTGCCGTAGCCATCAGCATGATCAAAAAGCAGTTCGACCCAACCCCCAAATCATTAATCATAGCCGGTGCATTTTCTGGGTTTTTAGGCACTATCACATCTGTTGGCGCGCCACCCATGGGGCTGATTTATCAAAACCGATCTGGACAAAATGTACGCGCTACCTTAAACGCTTTTTTTGGTGGCGGCACGGTTATGGCTCTTATTGTTTTAGGGTTTTATGGATTGGTTGAGCGTCAACACATCTTACTCGCCTTCGCATTATTTCCATCCTTGTTGCTGGGAACTTGGGCCGCACGTTTTATTTTCCCCTACATCGACAAACAATTCCGCCCCTTAGTTTTAAGTATTTGCACAACCTCAGCCTTGTTGATTTTATACAAAGCCGTATTCTAGAAAATATCCCATTGCCATCAGTATCAGCGCGAACCCTATAGCTTGGTTCAAGGATGACTTACAAAGGCTTAGGCCTGCAAAAGCTCTCGAAATCAGCTTAACCGAAGCCCAAGACATCAGCTTTCAAAGGATTGAGTTGGGTCATAACTTTTCTCGCAATGCAAATCGATTGCGCCCAATTATGGAAGCCCACAAAATTTATTTGGTTGGTGGATGGTATTAGTCAGAGCTTTTGACTCGCTCCGCAGCAGATGCGATTGTCTCCCTGCAGGATCATAGGGCGCTTTTAAAAGCCATGGAATACAGCGTCTTTATTTTAGCTGAAACATCAAACGTTATTCACTGCAATTTTGAAATTTCCTTGTCCAAATTCTCGGTTATTGACGCGTCAGAAATGACAACATCCTGTAAAAATGACCAAACTATATACATATATCCGCGATCAGTGATTGGCCACCGCTTTCCATCACCTCAGGGAACAGCCGTTGAAACACCAAACCAGATAGCATCATTCATGGATCAATGCGGACCTTACCATGGGATTCTGTTAGATACCGGGGATGAAACGGTTGGTGGCAGCAACCATAGCTTTATGAGCGCGGTTGTGGATGGGTTATTTACGGTTTCCGGAGATGGCGCTGTTGATTTTCAACCCGTTATCGAAATCTTACACGCTGCAAAATACGAGGGTGGACCGTCATTGGAGCAGATGGTTTAGACGCTGGTATCAAATTCTAGGGTCTAGTCCCTAAGACAGCGTTTTGATCAACCGGCGGATACCGTCTTCTATCGACATTTCCGGCTTCCAGCCCAACACATCAAAAGCTTTTGTATTTACATAATACAGACCGGCACCCGATTTGAGCCGCACTCGGCCATCTTCTTGAATATATTCGGGCTCTAAATCTGAACCAACAATTTTGGCAATCATGGCAACCAGCTCTTTTGTTGGAGTGCTGCGCCCGCCAGAAATGTTCATGGCATCGTCAGTGGCGTCACTTTCCAAGCCCATCAGTATGGCGCGGGCAACATCACCCACATAAACAAAATCTTTGCTTTCCGATCCATCGCCAAACAACTGTGCTGGCTCGCCCCGCAACAAACGCTCGTAAGTATCAATAATATACAACGCGTTGGCAGCGCGGTGGTGCTGATTTTCGCCATACACGGTTGAAAATCGGAGCGCTAAATAATCAAGATTATAGTTTTGCTTATACATCCGGCACAGCTGCTCACCAATAATTTTACTGCTACCATAGGCTACAGCACTTGGTGGGTTATCTGATACTTTATGGGGCATGTCTTCTGTGATCGGACCGCCAATGCCAAAACCATAAACCGCACTTGAGGAGGCGAAGATCACTTTACCAACCTTATTTATGCGCGCACTTTCAAGGAAATTCATGTGCCCTTTGATGTTTACGTCTATCGCATCCCACGGGTTTTGCGAAAACCCAAGCGACATATAAGCCGCTAAATTAATCGCGCCATCGATGCCGTCCATGTGTTTAATAAACTGATGCAACTTCATCACATCGCCCGAAACCAACCGGACCCGCGGGTCTTTTTTTAAGTCCCCAAGGGAATCGTTCGCATCAAACAGAACTGGGTCATAAACAACGACCTCAGACGCATTCTTTGCCAACAAGCCTTTTACTAAGTGCGAGCCTACCAACGAAGCTCCGCCCGCAATTAGGAATTTGCCACCATGTATTTTTATTGCCATACTCAAGCTCCCTACAATTCATTTAATCCCGTGGTGTTGGTAATATTTTTAATCCTGCTACGCCAAAAGCCAAGGTCGAGAGAACACACAAGCGCAAAGGACATGCTGCGACTGCGACCTCAATACACAGATGTTCACGCAACCCCCAAAGTTGCAGGACCAGTACTGCCCGCTCCCAAAAACGCCGCGATTAGTATTAAGGGTAAGTTTATGTTTTCGAAATTTACAAGCCCCTATTAAAACTGATTAAGCGCATCCCAATCCAACTCAACGCCATGACCAGGGCGGTCAGGTGCGGTGGCGTATCCATCCTCAAATGTAAGCGGCTCTGCAATAAAGCGTTCTAAACCAAAGCCGTGGACTTCTAAGAACGATTTGTTGCTTACGGCAGCGAGCAAGTGAACGTGAAGATCGTGCACCCCGTGCGATGTAACTTTCAAGTTAGCCGCTTCAGCCAAGGTTGCCACCTTCATCCAAATCGTAATCCCACCACAATTCGACACGTCCGGTTCCGGAAAGCTAACCCCACCAGCCCGGATCATCCGCTCGAACTCATAAATCGTATGAAAATTCTCGCCCGTTGCAATGGGCAAATTGGTCGCCTCTAATAACTTTGCATGGCCGATTTCATCGTCAGGTATCAAAGGCTCTTCAATCCAAAACAAGCCAGTGTCTGATAACGCCTTACACGCTTTCAAGGCCTCATCGCGGGACCAGCGCATGTTGGCATCGGCCATTAAGGTCACGTCATCGGGCAAATAGTCGCGCATCTTTTTTACGCGATCAACGTCTTCCACCAAATTATCACGGCCGACTTTCATTTTAATGGCTTTGAAACCTTTGGCCAAGTTGGCGTCTGTTTGAGCCAACAAATTTTCCATCGTGAACAACAAATCAATGCCACCGGCATAAGCTTTTACTTTAGGGTTATGCCCGCCCAATATTTTCCATAAGGGTAAATTTTGGCGTTTAGCAGCCAAATCCCAAAGTGCTATATCTATGGCTGAAATGGCGAATGATGCAATGCCGCCGCGGCCAATGTAGTGCGTAGCCCACCACATTTTCTCCCAAATGGCGGAAATGTTAGCTGGATCATCACCAATTAACAAGGGCGCCAAATCATGCTCGACCATACAATGAACGGCGCGCCCTCCGTGGTTGACCGTATACGAATATCCAACCCCTTCGGCCCCATCGCTGTCTTTAATCCGAACGGTAATCAGCTCGAAATGTGTCAT
>CALJEW010000048.1 GCA_938074585.1 uncultured Rhodospirillales bacterium
ATTTCTTGGGGTTCTGCAATTGTTATATCAGGCCTTTTTGCATTGGTTATCGGGGCTTTAAGCCTAAGAACCAGCGGTGTTTACTTCATCATGATTACGCTGGCCTTCGCGCAAATGCTATTTTTCTTCTTCGTATCGCTGACCACATATGGCGGTGAAGACGGCATTAATTTAGATCAACGCAGCAAAATACCAGGGCTAGATTTAGCCGATGACGTCAGTTTCTATTACGTCTGTTTGGCCCTGCTTTTGGCCTTTGTTTATATTTGTTGCCGGATCGTCAATTCAAGATTCGGCATGGTCATGCGGGGCTGCAAACAAAATGAAACCCGAATGCGCGCCTTAGGATACTCGACCTATCGCTACAAACTGATTTGTTTTGTTATTGCCGGGGCTGGAGCTGGGTTAGCGGGCGCATTAATTGCCAACCAAAGCGAATTTGTTGGCCCAGGATTAATGCATTGGACGCGGTCCGGTGAAGTAATGATTATGGTTATTTTGGGCGGCATGGGAACGATCTTTGGACCGATATTTGGTTCCGTTGCTTTATTGTTGATGGAAGAAGTTTTGGCCGCGTATACAGAACATTGGATGATCATTTTGGGTCCGGTCTTGATTTTCGTTGTGTTGTTTGCACGGCGCGGTATTTATGGCTTTTTAACTGGGGATGGAGGGCGCGATGGTTGAGACCATTCTTTCCATTCAAAACTTAGTCAAATCTTTTGGCGCACTGAGGGCTAGTGATGGCATTTCATTGGACGTTGTACCCGGTGAAATCCACGCATTAATTGGTCCCAATGGCGCTGGAAAAACAACAGCCGTCAATCAATTATCGGGTGAAATGCAACCAGATCAAGGGCGCATTCTATTTGAAGGCCAAGATATCACGGCCTTCACCGTCGACCAGCGCGCCCGATTGGGCCTCGCGAGGTCTTATCAAATCACCAGTATATTCCCAAATTTCACTGCGTTAGAAAACGTCGCCATGGCTGTGCAATCGACCCAAGGCCATAATTTCAGGTTTTGGGAAAATGCAAAATCTGATTTAAGCCGGATAGAACCAGCTTTGGAAGCTTTAGACTGGGTTGGATTAAGCGATTTAGCAAACACAATTGCGGGCGGCTTAGCACACGGACAACAACGGCAATTGGAGCTAGCTATGGGGCTGGCAACACGCCCAAAAATGTTGTTATTGGACGAGCCCATGGCCGGAATGGGGGTCGAAGAGTCGCGACGAATGACTGATATTTTGCTGCCGCTCAAAGGCGACTTAACAATATTATTGGTCGAACACGACATGGACGTTGTGTTTGCGCTGGCGGATCGGATTACGGTTTTGGTGCTAGGCAAACCCATTGCCACAGATACCCCTCAAAACATTCGGAACAACGAACACGTCCGCGCTGCCTATTTAGGCGATACGTCATGATTTTGGAACTCGACAATGTTAAAACTTTTTATGGAGCCAGTCAGGTTCTGTTTGGCGTTACAATGAGCATTGGTCATGGCGAAGTGGTAACATTAATGGGCCGGAACGGCATGGGCAAAACAACAACCGTGCGATCGATCATGGGCTTAACCCCAGCCCTAGAAGGATCAATTACTTTCGATAGCGTTGATATTCGCAACCACCCACCCCACAAAATTGCAGAGCTGGGCGTTGGCTTGGTCCCTGAAGGGCGTCAAATATTCCCAAACCTAACAGTCCGTGAAAATCTAATCGCCACATCGGCTAACAATGCAGGCACGGACACGCCATGGACGATGGACCGCGTGATTGATTTATTCCCCCGGCTTGGTGAACGCATATCGCGCTATGGCCGCACACTATCTGGCGGCGAACAACAAATGTTAGCCATTGGTCGGGCCTTAATGACGAACCCAAAATTGATGATACTCGACGAAGCGACGGAAGGTTTGGCCCCTTTGGTTCGGGACGAGATTTGGTCATGCTTGGAATATAATTTAAAACAATCCGGCCAAGCCATTTTGGTCATCGACAAACATCCCGAAGCCATGGCCCGAATTGCCGACAGGCATTTTGTTATGGAAAAAGGGAAAATTGCGTGGTCTGGCACATCACAAGAGTTATTAGCGAACGCAGAAATGCAGCATCAGTTTTTAGGAGTTTAGGAAAATATTATGCAAGTCACCATAAATCCAGGTAACGAAAAACTTTATAACGCACGCGCCGCCATCCCAGACGCTAAAGACATTGCAGACCGCTGGGCAAAAAAAAGTGCTGTTGCACGAGCTAATTTAAAAAATTATCCTGATATCAGCTATGGCAATAGCCCCCGCGAGATTTTAGATATTTATCCCGCTGGAAGTCCAAATGCGCCGGTGATGATGTTCATTCATGGCGGCTATTGGCAAGCGCGTGAACCAAAGGACTTTCATTTTATAGCCCCGGAATTGGTAAAACTTGGATTCTGTGTGGTTCTGGCGGGCTATGATTTATGCCCTAAAGTTACTGTTGAAAAAATCACCCGCCAAATCCAACAAGCGGCTGCCCATATTTGGCACAACATCAGCACCTACGGCGGCAACAGAGATCGCCTTTATGTCTCAGGCCATTCCGCAGGCGGCCATTTAACGGCTGAAATGATGGCAACCGATTGGTCCCAAATAGATATTGAAATCCCCAATAATTATGTCAAAGGCGGTATTCCTATCAGCGGTATATTTGATCTTGAACCTTTGGTCACAACATCAATTAATGAAAATATTCAATTTGATTTAGAATCTGCCAAACGTTGTAGCCCTTTATTTCGCGATACCGTTTCAACAGGACCAATCATCTTAGCTGTTGGCGGCGATGAAAGCATCGGATTTCATAATCAATCAGATCGTTTGCAAGCCAAATGGGGGCCAAAACTCGCCAGCACTTTGCGTATTAACCTAAAAGGCGCACACCACTTGGGGGCCGTTGATGAATTGGCAAAACCTGGCAGCCCTTTATTGACAGAAGTAGCGAAGCTTATAGCGTAAGCTTCACAACTTTTGGAAATGTGCGCGTCATGGCCTTTGTTTCGTTTTCAATTGAAAGGTTGCATGAGCCGGTGATTCCTAAATTGGCTTTCAAGTGTCGTGTAAAGGCCTAAAATCCTTACTCAATGTTTCACTGTTCTTGCTTAAATTTTTTAAGCTACCTATTTCATTTAATAAGTTTCAAATTCTGCTTCAATGTCATTTGAGCGCCCAAGAGTAACCATTTTTGACTCCGTTTGGTAAACTGACAAGAAGTTCGCCAGACACTTTTGAGAATAACTATAATCGCACCAGCCATGTAAATATGATCTCTATAATAAAAACTATACGTGTCTATTGTATCTGTATAAATTCAAGTAAGTGCCTAAATGACTTTACTAGTCTAAGAATT
>CALJEW010000049.1 GCA_938074585.1 uncultured Rhodospirillales bacterium
AGTGTTGAAATATAGAATATTTATATTTTATTTATATCGATCTACTTTTTTTCGTCAAAACCATCCCCTCCACCACGTGCCAAAAATTATCCCTAAATTGTGTTTAGGGTCGTTTTGAAAAAGCTTGATTTATTGCAGGCTTTTTTATGGTTCGCAAAACCCGTAAACTATTGTTGAGTTGGCTACCGAACCAAACGAGGATTAAGGCAGCCATGGTGTCGATTAAGGACGCGTGGAAACGACTGGGTGTTTTGTCTTTACCAGCCTTTGCGCTGGCCTTTAGTGTTGTCTGGGCCTTACCAGCATTTTCTCAAACTTCCGGCCCTATTAAAAACTTGTTTTCTGCGGTTCATGTCAACGATATGGCGGCCATAAAAAGTGCTATTGCTGCCGGGGCTGATTTGACAGCTAAGAACGCCGACGGGAAGACGGCAGCGGATGTTGCTGTTGATAAGGGGCATTTCATTATTGCCAATCATTTACTGTCGGTGCGCAGTACTAAACTCGCAACAAGACGTGCTCTCGCCTTAACGTCCGCAAACCCGAAGGATCGTTTAAGTAAGAAACCGAAACGTTTGAAGACTAAAGTGGCCTCTAAATCCTCTTCTAAATCAACCACGTCTTTACCTCTACCAAGAACTAAGCCGGTGGCCCCGCTGCGCCCCAATACGGCGACGCGGGTATTGGAAGTGTTGGAGCCTGTGGTTGCTAAAAAGGCTAAATCAAAGCCTGCACGGAGGGACAAGGCTTTCAAATACAGAATTCCGCCTAGAAAGCCGAACTGGTTTTTGGAACCCATGACAGCGGCTTTAGATGTTGGGAAGTCACCGGGCGTTGAAAAGCCGAATGCAGCGCACATCAAGGCCTCGAAAGTGTTCGATTTGTATTTAGAATCCGCTGTGGAGGCCTTGAAAAAGCCTATCGTAAACAAGACAAGCGGTTCACCTAATCCTGGTGCTGCGGTTGGTAATTTTTTCAGCTCCCTTGTTGATTTGGTGTCTCCCGATGATGAGGCCCCGAAAGCAGACGTTGCTAAGGTGTTTACCAATAGATCTGAAAAGAAGGCCACAAAAACTAGTAAACCCAAAAAACAGTCTAAGACTGTCAAAGAATCTGCGTCGAAACGGACCTTGAGGCGAATTCAAGATTTGTTAGGGGATGCGCCAAAAGAAGATGTCTTTGGATTACCGGCTATTGAGGCTACACCGACGAGAAAAACAACTACAAAAAATGCTGCGGATCGCATTTTGGATCGATTGGTTCGTGTTGGCGATAAAAAAGCGAGCGATAAAAAGACCGCATATTTGGATGATAAACCGGGCCCTGAAACCGGCCCAAGCCGCGATTTGAACGAACAAGACCGCAAAATAATTCCGGTATCAACGACATTACAGTTGCGCTTAAAACGGATGGGCGATGCAGTTTTCCGCAATGTTCAGGTCGATACGGATGAAATTTTGTGGCGTGGACGAAGGCCTACGGGTGATCGAATGTTGACATCTTCGGCACAACGCCAAAAAGTCCCTTACGCGACGGGTTTAACCTCACCTTCCCCAACCGAGACCAATCCCAATCCCCAGATCGTCAATCCAACTGTGGAGCGCGCATTGCGCCCTGAGGAATTGATCAAGCACCGTCAAACACCTGCTGACCGCTTTGTTGACCGTTTGAAACGGATTAAGCAGCTTGAGGAGGCTCAAGAAAATGCATACGGTATTCCTAGCGGCAAACAGCGAGCATCTATAACTGGGCAAAATTTAGAAAAACAGTCAATGATGGAAACTAAAGACCCATCGGTTATGGACCGGATGGTTGGTTTCTTTGGCGCTAAAAAAACACAGCCCGAAGTATCTAAACTCGTTCTTACAGAAGTGCCCGTTGCCCCAGAATACCTAACATCGCCCAGTGCTCGAGCGTTACCAAAAGAAGGACCGGCTCCTGAAATTGAGAACTTAAAAGCTTTTGGTACTAATGATGAAACAAAGCCATCTCAGCAACTCTTAGATCGTTTGGCGGGTTTGTTTAACGAAGAAGAAAAAGTGGCGCAATTAGAAGGCTGGAAAGCCGAAATTAAAACGGATAAACCGTTCCACAGCGGCGGTGAATTGATGCAAAAAGTGTTTGAAAAACAAACCGTTGACCCTTGGACGACGACGGTGGAGTCGAACGTGGACGAAGGTAAAGGCCCGGTTGATAAAGTTCAGGTACCTGCCCCCATTGGGCGGTTAGGCGGCAAGCGATACGTCATGGCTAAAAAGGCCTACGGCGATCCGCTACGTGAGCCTCAAATAACGAAAGCTGAAACTCAGAAAAAAACTTTTTTCAGACGGCTTGCGAAGCTGGTTCAACCAAAAGAGCTAGTATCTCTTGAACGTGAAGCGTTGTTGTTGGAGCAAGATGAAAAACTTTCGACGGCCCATGATGCATCGGTTGGTGGGGTTGAGGATGCATCGCGCACTGGGACGGACGCCAAAACCTATTGGCCGATTACCAAGCTAACAAAACCGGACCCGGCCCCTCAAACTGTCCGCAACCAAAAAGCCTTAAACCACACAACCTTAACCGACGTAACGTTATCTATGGGGCAATCGGTACATTTAGAAAATATGTACCCGCCGGGAAAAGATGGCAAGGACCCGGAAAATTTTTGTGTTAAAAAGAACCGGGGTACAACGTTATTCTGCATCGATCCTATTGATTGGGCGGACGACATAAAGTCATCGTTTATGATTGCAACCATCTTGTATACGGGTCCGATGGCAATTGTTCGTTATGATCAAGCACAAGCTTCGCGTTTACATGCTTTGTTTACGTCCACTGACTTTGACAAAATTGCTGCTCATTACCGAAAGCGCTTTGGCGAGCCCACCGAAGTTTTGAAACGAATTATCGCACCTTTAGCTAAACCGCGCCAAGATAACCCAACGATTTCATGGCGGAGTTTGGATAGAAAAACTAATGCGATTACGGTTCTTGAGATCCGCAAATATGATGATACGCGCGGCGGGTTCCCTGATACCAAACGGGGCGCTGCGATGCTGTATTTCACCACATCACCATCGATTTTCCCTCAAGTGTCATCGCACGAACTGATGCGGCTGAAGCGGATTGTTGACATTACGCAAACGGAAGCTGAAAAAGTTGCAAGTGAAGAAAAGGCAGTGAAAAACGCACCCGCTGGCCCTGCGGTAAAAGCGGCTCCGTTCCGGAAAGTTGAAGAAGTCTCAATGGATGAACTTCAAGGGAGCACACCTGCGGCTACCCCCAACCCAGAAGAGTTTGAAAAGCCGAAAGAAACGTTAAAAGATTAGGTATTAAGTGAGCCCCGCTTATCTGAGCCAAGTCTATTCGCCCCACAAGCCAAAGCAGAACCAAAATCTGTCACCGACGAGCAGCCAGATGAAACTATTGATGTTTTTCCGAATTAAGTTTGGTTTGTTTTAAAGACGGCCAAGAAGTACTGCAATTTTAAGGCGAATCATGTCGCGAACTCGTGGGCCCTTGCGTTCTTGATTGAGTTGAAACGGGTTGCCCTTTTGGGCGACAAGCTCGGCGATATAACCATTGGTTAATGTTTCGATCAATAAAGGGGATACGAAGGGCAGTCCCTTGCCTACCCAAATTGTCCGGGCTTGTTCTAAATGTGTCTGTGTTTCCGAAATGAGCTCCAAAACAATCCCCAGCAGGCCATCGGGGGATTGACCTTTATAGCCGTGATCTAACAACGATTGAGGGTTAAACCCATGTTTTTTGCTTAAGTCGTTAGGTAAAAAAATGCGCCCCCGCTGCATATCAAAGGGTATGCGGCGAAGGATGCCAAGCAATGCCCAAGCAATACCTAAATGATGGGCCACTTGTTGCTGTGTATTTCCCTTTTGACCCATAACGGAAAAAGATAGTTCAATCAAAACCGATGATGTTTTGCCTGCGTAGGTCTTAATTTCAGCCATTGATTCCATGGGCTGATCATCCAAATCGCGCGTGCGTCCTTCGATTAATTGTTCGAGCAGACTGCGCGGAACGATTTTCTTTGATACCAACTCAGAAAGGGCGACTGCAACCGGATGCTGTGGTGGGTTTCCTTCATAAATCGGAGTTAGGGCATCAAGCCACCATCTCAAGCGCATGTGTCCGATCAAAGGTTCGGTTACCAAAAAACCAATTTCCGCAATTTCAGTATTTAAGGCATACAGCGTAAACAAATCATTCCGATGGGGTTTGATAGATAATAGTGCACACCAGTATCTGTCCCGGTCTCGTTCGCGCACAAGATCCATACAATATGTATTATGGTCACTCATTTGCGAATCGCTAATTCGAAAAATGTATGATTTCTATCAAAAACAGAGAAAATGGTTAATAATAATTGCTGATTCATAAGGTTTTTTGGAAAACAGTTGGAAGGAACGGGATGCGTCTTGTATACCATAAAACCACGATCGATTCTAAAGTAT
>CALJEW010000050.1 GCA_938074585.1 uncultured Rhodospirillales bacterium
CATCCACATTGATAAAAATGTGTTAATTTCAACAGCGACAGCAGAAATGGAATCTTCGACCGATCGCATTGCCTTACCAATTAAACCTCTAAACTTTTCTATCATTTTGAGAGTTATTTTTATGTTCATCTACGAGCATAAATTAAGAAACCTATTGTAATTTTTCTTCGCGCTTAAAATACGCCAGCATATACTTTGCTTAAGAATCGAGAAAGGATCGCCTATTTTTTGATGTTTTGAATTTTGGCACATTTTGATTAAACGCGTTAAAGCTAAAAAGATACTTTTGGTCACGTTCAATGATGCATCCATCCACAACAAATTGAGAGCTCTATTTGATTTTCTTTATTGATTTAGAAAGCTCAGCTCTTTTTGCGGCTTTTTCTTTTGATTCCCCAGCTTAAAACTTCTTTGACCCCTCAGATGCAGCCGCGCTTTTGTTCAACCTACTATTTAATCATAACAACGCTAGTAATCACGATGTTATGGAACGACGGTGACCTATTAGTGCATGTAGGAACGACTTAGCCGATGAACGCGGGCTCATCAATAAGAAGCAATAGTCCCCATCAGCATCATTCGGTTGACGTGTAACAATCACGCCTAAATGCTCAAGGACGGTTCTTGAAACCGCCCCTTCTGGAAAAACCGATGGGTCTGTATCCACAGGCAATACGCACTCTAGTAACATTCGTGCGCTAATGCCCGAAAGTTCTATTTGAGCCCAAGAATCCGATTGATCCGTTATCGCGGCATAATTTCCAACCGCACCCACAACCCAGTCAACGGATGACTTTTCAGTTTCTAAAAACCGAAAAAACCACTGGTCACGGCCAACCGACATCAGCGTAATATCTGGCGTTGTTTCAGAACGAGAACTAAATCCAGGTTTTGGAAGATCTATCCCCAAAGTGTTTTTCAGCGCGCTTTTTAATGCCCTCTCCCCTAGATGAGGTGCGGCTATAGATATTAATGCAAATCCTTTGGTTTCCACTAACCGCGCACCACCAGCTTCAAGAACAAATCCATCTAAGGGTGATTTTGAGCTCAGTTTATAATCAAACACGTAAACGCCTTCCTTCCGGATCGAAGAAGTGTGGGCTTGTTATTTCAACCTCAACAGATTTGTTGTTAACCAAATCAATTGCGCGTACTTTTTCGCCCATGCGCTGATCACCCGATTTTATAAATCCAAGACCAATTGATGTTTCTAGACTTGGGGAATAGGTGACGGATGACATCCATCCTTGATCGTTTGATGTTTTTGCTTCGGCTCCAACACCAATAAAATGAGAACCGGCGTTCAAACTCATCGCCGGATCAACAGGCTTAAATCCAACCAACCGCAACCCATCATCACGCACCATCCCTTCGCGCAAAGAAAGAATATTTCCGATGCAATCCTTTTTGCGTGAAACCATTTTACCTAGCCCTAGATTTAATGCAGTTGTTTGACCATTAAGCTCGTTCCCCGCCGCATGCCCCTTTTCAATTCGCATTACTCCAAGCGCTTCAGTTCCATAGGGGGTGACATCAAATTCGCCACCAGCATCCATCAAAACCCGCATCAAGCTATCGCCATAACGCGTTGGAACGGCAATTTCATATGCCAGTTCCCCCGAAAACGAGATCCGAAAAAGTCGCGATTTGATACCACTACAAACCGTAATATCGCCACACGCCATAAACGCAAATGCATCGTTAGAAATGTCGTGTTCGGGATCAATTATCTTTTCTAGTAGTTTGCGGGAATTTGGCCCCGCAACAGCAATTTGCGCAAACTGTTCCGTAGCCGAGATCAATTGAACATCCAAATCTGGCCATAGGCATTGATGACAAAACTCTAAATGCCGGAAAACAGATACGGCGTTAGCAGTGGTTGTTGTCATTAAATAATGATGTTCCGACAAACGTGCCGTCGTCCCATCATCCATCACCAGCCCATCTTCACGCAGCATCAATCCATAGCGCGTTTTACCGATGGCTAACTTTGCAAAGGCATTGGCATAAACACGATTTATAAAATCAGTCGCATCTTTGCCTTGGATATCAATTTTACCCAAAGTCGATACATCACAAATCCCAACAGAGGCCCGCGTTGCTAGAACTTCCCGGTTTACAGATTGACGCCAATGAGTCTCACCTTCTTTTGGGAAACATTGGGCCCGTCGCCACGCCCCGGCATTAACAAAAACCGCGCCCTGCTCTGCTGCCCAATCATGCGATGGCGTTAACCGTGCGGGCCTGAAGTCCTTGCCCCGGCTGCGCCCTGCTAAAGCAGCGATGGAAACAGGGGTGTAGGGTGGGCGGAATATAGTTGTTCCGGTTTCTGCAATAGACTTGCCTGAAATTTCAGCCATTACAGCAAGACCCAAAATATTCGATGTTTTGCCCTGATCCGTTGCCATGCCCATCGTTGTGTAGCGCTTTAAATGCTCCACAGATCGAAACCCTTCTTGATGCGATAATTTTACGTCATTGGTGGTAACATCATTTTGTAAATCCAACCACGCACGACCTTTGCTTTCGTTGACATACCAAAATGCAGAAGCCGCAGAAACTTCATCTTGAGCCTTTGGCGTTTTACTTTTGGAAACAGTTCGCCCCAAAGCCTCAACAACCGAATTTCCCACATCCAAGCCGCTTTGCAAACAAGCTTTTAAGGTCATCACCCCAATGGCAGCACCTGCAACAGCCATGCCCATTGGCAACGTTGCGCCCGGAACAAATCCAACAATCTTATCGTCCCAAACGGGTATGCCCCGTTGATGGCAGGTTAAATGGACATTAGGTGACCACCCGCCAGATACAGCTAGGCAATCCGCAGCAACATCTTGCCCGTCACTCAGGATGATTTTCTTTAACCCAAGACGGCCTTTGGTATCAACAATACGCCCGCCTAAAACAACACGAACGCCCTTGGGTGGAAGCAACGTTGTTTGTTCGCGGCTGTCGACAACAGCTGAAACCTCAACGCCTTGCCCCTGTAAATCATGGGCCGTTTGCCATCCATCATCATTATTGGTAAAAATGGCAACGCGTTTACCTGGTGCCACGCCCCAACGATTAACATAAGCCCGAACGGAGCCTGCCATCATCACACCCGGCCGATCATTGTTACCAAATGCAATGGAGCGCTCAGTTGATCCGGCTGCTAAAATCGCTCGCTTAGTATAAATCCGCCATGCGATTTGGCGGACATCCTCACTGCCTTCAGCCACATGATCCGACACCCGTTCTAAAGCCCCGTAAATGCCATGATCGTAAGCGCCATAAATGGTCGTGCGCGGCATTACCCGAACGTTATCCATCGACATGAATTCAGCAAGAGTTGCCGCCGCCCAATCAGCCGCAGGCATTTCGCCCACTTCATACCGTTCAGCATTCAGCCTGCCGCCCATGCGAAAATCTTCGTCTGCGAGAATCACCCGCAGCCCAGTCCGCGCTGCGCTCAGCGCTGCCATTAGTCCGCTAGGGCCCGTTCCGATGACCAAAAGGTCGCAGTATAAAAAACCCTTATCATATCGGTCGGGGTCTTCCGCACCTGACAATTTCCCCAACCCAGCGGCTTGGCGAATGATCGGCTCGTACACCTTTTCCCAAAAGACGGCGGGCCACATGAACGTTTTGTAATAGAATCCGGCCGTTAATAAAGGCGACAAAAGATCATTGACCGCCATCAAATCAAAATTTAGGCTGCCAATTTTATTTTGGCTTCTGGCGCTCAGCCCATCGTATATTTCTGTAACAGTCGCGCGGGCATTGGGCTCTGAATACGCCCCTTCACGCAACGTCACCAAAGCACTTGGCTCTTCTGATCCAGCTGAAAATATACCGCGCGGCCTATGATATTTAAAACTGCGCCCAACGAGCTTCACATCGTTTGCAAGGAGCGCCGACGCCAAAGTATCCCCTTCATAACCTTCAAATGACTGGCCATCGAAGTCGAACTGCACACTTCGGTTTTGATCAATTAAGCCACCACCAATTCTATTTTTCTGGGTCATCGGGACCGGCCTTCTCGGCGCGCCACATCCGATGCTAGCTCAACGCTTGATATTTCATGGGTTAGCGTATTGCGGGTCACAACCAACCAACTTCGGTCGCCCTGTTCATGATACCAAAGTTCTCGGTGCATTCCGGCCTTATTGTCACGTAAATATTGATATTCATAAAATTGGTTTTCGGCATCATCTGATTGCCAATCCGGTCTATGCATCAGGCTTGCATCGCCTAAGTAAGAAAACTCGTTGGCGTCTCTGGGGCCCAATAGTGGATGATTGATAATCATTTTTCTGTATTATCCATTAATGCAAATTAGGTTGGGCACCCGCACCCCGTTCATCAACCATGGCACCACGCTTGAACCGGTCCAGCCTATATTGCGTTGCGGTCTCATGGGGCTCATCTTTGGCCAATAAATGGGCAAAGCACCAACCAGAAGCTGGCGTCGCCTTAAACCCGCCGTAACACCACCCAGCATTTAGATACAATCCATCAATAGGCATTTTATCAATAATCGGAGATCCATCCATGGACATATCCATAACACCTCCCCACATCCGAAGGAGTTTTGAGCGCCCAATCATCGGCATAATGGCCATACCACTTTCACACACATCTTCAACAACCGGTAAATTCCCCCGTTGGGCATACGAATTATACCCGTCGATATCGCCTCCAAAAACCAAGCCGCCTTTATCAGACTGACTGACATAAAAATGCCCCGCGCCAAAGGTTATAACGCCAGGCAATACCGGCTTTAATCCTTCTGAGACAAAGGCCTGTAAAACATGTGTCTCGATAGGAAGCCGCATCCCCGCCTGAGCCATTACGCGCCCTGATGATCCAGCAACCGCAACACCAACTTTGTTGGCCCGAATGATACCTCTGTTTGTCTCTACTCCGCTGCACACGCCATTTTCGATGATAAAATCAGTGACTTCACAGTTCTGAAGAATATCGACACCCCGCTGGTCAGCACCGCGCGCATACCCCCACGCCACAGCATCATGGCGAACCGTACCGCCGCGGCGTTGTATCAACCCGCCCTGAACAGGGAATCGGGCATTATCAAAATCCAAAAACGGACACATTTGACGAAGTGTATTCTGATTTAAAATTTCAGCATCAGCACCACTTAAACGCATGGCGTTAGCACGGCGAACAAAGGCATCGCGCTGCGGGTCGGAATGATACAGATTAATAATGCCGCGCTGTGAAACCATGGCATTATAGTTAAAATCTTGCTCGAGCCCTTCCCATAATTTCAGGGATTTCTCGTAAAAGGGCTGATTACCCTCAAGTAAGTAGTTGGACCGGATGATCGTAGTATTGCGCCCAACGTTTCCAGACCCTATCCAGCCTTTTTCAAGAACAGCAACCCGATTGATCCCAAATTCTCGAGCCAAATAGTAAGCCGTCGCCAAACCATGACCACCGCCGCCAACAATGATGACATCATATTCTGCCTGCGGCTCAGGATCACGCCAAGTAGGCTTCCACCCTTTATTACCGTTAAAGGCCTCTTTTAATAAAGAAAGCACTGAATACCGCATAAACACCCCCAAGACTGGAGCTCCATTTAGCTTCTAGTCTTCATATTTTCATACAATTTACATAAGTAACCAGATATGAAAAGGGTCTTAATACTCCAAACAGGATTTAATTATGGCAAGTTTTGAGGAATAAAGATTTAGATATGAATCGTCTCATGCGGTGGCACGTAATTTGGTTTTATGTAGAAATCAAATAAAATTTACAAAGCCCGATGTGCTTTGCTTATTACCAATTGACCAATAACCGTATCCATCGTCCCATCAACCAAATACTGGTGTGAATACTTTGTCAGTTAAAGATGTAATAGTTAGAAATGTTTTTCAAAATTAAAAATGGTCAATTGATTGTTACTTTTTAACATCAAAATGATATTAAACCTCATAATGAGTTAATGAATATATAAATCAACACTAAAAATATTCAACATCGCGAGGATATTTCTATGAGAACCATGTAGGGCCCAGCTCTATTTATAGCGCAGTTTGCGGGTAACGACGCACCATTCAATTCAAAGTCATCTATTGCTAAAGCCAACTTGTTGATGATTATGAGAGATGGTATTTGGTATAAAGACCCAGATGCGCAGGTACCTAGGTAATTCAATCGAACACGATATAAAAAAATCCCGTAACAAAATAGTGTTACGGGAT
>CALJEW010000051.1 GCA_938074585.1 uncultured Rhodospirillales bacterium
AGGTGGTTTAGGGGCCCAAAACGCTTGGCGCCGGTATAGGCAAGCGGTTTGATCTGAGATTCTGGGTTAACGGATCCATCAGGCAACCGGGTAAATTTGAGTACTTCCGCACCGGACAAAACAGTTGCATTCGTGTGACCACCCGTAAGCGCTGTGTAGTTGGCCGTACCACCACCTATTTGCACGAAGCGGAATTTTGCCCCAGGAACTTCTTCTTGAAGCATGACACCCGCCAAATGGTTAATCGCGCCCAAATTGGCTCCAAAGATCAAAGAATCCGGTTTCGATTTGGCGTTTGCCAATAGCTCTTCAACTGAATTAATTCCAGAATCCTTACGCACCATTGGGAACAGGCAAAATTCTCCGGATGCCGCAACGGGCTCGAAATCGCGCCAACCGAAGTCCAATGCGCCACTACCTTCACCACCCATCAGGGCTATATGGATCAGCAGAAAATTATAGCCGTCAGCCGGAGCTTCCATGACTTGTCGTGAACCAATGGAATAGTGGCCGCCAACATTTACGATCGTGATCGGTTGTGACAATAAATTATTTTCTTTGATAGACGCCTGAAACACCCGACCTGTTTGGTCAGATGTGCCACCAGCTTTAAAAGGCACAACAAGTTTAATCGGTTTTTCAGGCCATGCAGCCTGAACTGCGGATGAGATTCCCAAAGCAGCGGTCAGTAAGACGGCTGCAGATACCATTAATTTTTTCATAATGCTTCCCTTATCAAATATTAAGTCAGTAATTAAATTTACCCACCTGTGGGTCCTTGATTCTACACCTCCCTTAATAACCTCCTTTCATAGATTCATATGACCATTAGGCCACAATATTATTCCAAAATTCTTCAAGTTACGGAGATCCAACTTTAGCCGCTGGATCGGTTCTTGGTGGTGTTGGATAATGAAGGCCACGTTGGCCGAAAAAATTTCTGTTCGGCTCGATGGTAAATTCAGGGGCATCCATTCCTACCAGCTTATTGTCGTCAACCCATTCCAGATCCTGGCCATAAAGATGACTGATCAAAGCCGCTTCTAATCGCGTTCTGGCATCTGCGTGATTTGGATCGTTGGCAATGTCCGATATCTCTTCCCTGTCTTTTTTGAGATCAAACATTTGAACAGCATTGCCTGCCGGATACCAAATGAGTTTATATCGATCATCGCGTACCATCCGCATGGCCTTTGCGCCTTCCAAAGATTCACCATAGAAAATCGTTCGCGTCACATCGCCAATCATAGAAAGGCCCTCAACGGTCTTTGGTATTTCAATACCAGCCATTTCCAAAAGCGTCGGCATAACATCCGCCAACCCAACCAAACGGTCATCTATTACACCAGATGAAACGCGGTCGCTATTTGCCGTATCAACCAAAACCATTGGGATGTTATTTGAGCCTTCCAGCATCACTCGTTTGGCATAAAGACCGTGATCACCCAGCATATCACCATGATCTGATGTCAGCATAATGATGGTATTATCGATCAAACCTTCTTCGCGCAATGTCCCCATGACCATACGGATCGTATGATCTATATGGGTGCATTGGGCATAAAACGCCCGACGTGCATCCGCCAATTGTTCGCCCTCCAAACGTGGCCAGTAATGTCGCGGCCCTTTAAGTGGGTAAGGAAGTGCATCATCATCTGCTGACCAATCCGATATTCGCGCCGCAGGGATTTCTTTACGCGCGTAGCGTTCGAAATACTCAGCCAAAGGAGCCAGCGGTGGATGCGGGTGCGTATAGGACAAATGCCAAAACGATGGACGCTCCGGGTCGCGGCGCTTGATCATTTTCGCCATTTCCCTTGCTTTCCAGTTTGTCTGGTGGGTTTTCTGTGGCAAGTGCCAAGGCCGCCAGACATAGTCGTTATTGGTCATGCCGTGCATGAACTGCTGTCCAGCATAACCCTGTTCCGCTAGGTATATGTCATAGTCATCGACGGCACCTAAATGCGGCCGCCCTTCTTCAGCAATCAAAACATCATCAAACCCAATGCGATCCCGAGCCGGGTACACATGAAGCTTGCCAACACCATAAGCTTGATATCCGGCGTCTCGGAACGTTTGCGCCAGTGTCGGTAAATTTGGCATCCGGGCTGAGGGCTGGAATACTCTGTCACCATGGCCGCGAGGTTTGGTCCCGGTCATCACGGAGCGCCGGGCCGGAATACATATTGGGCATTCGGAATAGGCATTTGTATAGCGCACACCCAAAGCTGCTAGATTATCGATTGTGGGCGTTTCAATGACGGGATGACCCGCGACGCCCAACAAATTACCCGGCCATTGATCGACCATGATCAAAAGGACATTAGGTTGAATTACGGCGCTCATGACGTCTTCGCTCCCGTAATTTCTCCTAACACATTGAGCTTTTCGTCACTCAAATATCCATAACGATTAACCACCATTCGATGCCCCGATGTTTCCCAGGCAACTTCCATCCGCGCTCGGTAATCATCTATCGGGCCATAGGCATGGGAAAACACATGCACCGGCGTATCGCCCGCCAGTTTACGAGTTTCTATTATTTTTCGTGCCTGCGCCTGGATGCCAGCCAAATGTGGCTCGTCCGGTTCGGGGTAGCGCACGTCATTAATCTGACTAGGAGGCGTGGCGTCCAACAGATCCAGTATTTTGAAAATGCCCCTTAAAATATATTTTTCAGAGACATTGCTGTTCGACGCCAATATACGATCCGCATATCCCCGGACCATCATTGGCCAATGCATTGTGTATAATTTAATTCCAATTCCAGAAACATGAGGGGCCAGCTTTTTGATGTCAAAACCCGAGGCTTGTGTCCAGGGCGGAGGAAAACCCTGCACGACAAAATCCATTTTCCCACCCGACGCGTCATCGATGGTTCGGCGGTATTTTTCCAGCATTTCTGAAACCAGATCCCCTTTGAGGGATTTCAAATCAAGAACTCCAGGGTAATTGTTGAGAACGTCCCAAACAGAGAAGTCATTGCTTTCCAAAAAGCGAGTGATGTGATGATCCGTCATGGTCACGAGAAAAAAATCGAGAAGGCGCTGTGTATCATCGCGCATTCGTTCAAAATCGTACCCCAATCTCGTTGCTGCGGCTTCGGCATGGCCGCTAAAATCGAAAAACAGACTATCAAAGTCATAAGGTGGATACTCAGGCCAGTCGACGCGCAAACCATCCAAATTGGGGTAGGCTTGAATAAGGTCACGCAAAAGGGCGCAGCAGTAATCTGTTATGTGTGGGCTGGCCAGACTGGCATTTTTATCAACGCGGCCTTCATGTTCTGATCCGTTGGGTAAAAGCGGACGATCTTCGGACATAGCGCCGCCAAACTGAACTTTGTAACCGGGTGGAATGGCCGATTGAACCTGCATATAGGCCTGCATTCCTCGGGCTTTTGTCTGATCAATAAACTGTGAAATTTTATGGCTTTCGCGCTCCGTCAAGGCATCAGGCTCAGAGGGCTGATATCGCAGCCCCTCATATAAAGACTTGTCCGGAACGAAACTAGGCGATGTGCGTACCGTCAGTTTGCGTTTGCCAAATAAATCACGATCCAACAGCCGAACAGTGCCAGCTTTCCCATCGGCGGGCGGTTCGCGCCCAGCATCTGATGCGTTCGAGGGCTCCATAACATACGGCGACGTTGTGATCGACGTGGCCCCAGTTCTAGCTTGCAGGTTATCAAGAACTTGAGACGGCCCATCTGACTGGGGATATTCGGGCATGACCGAGATATTTAATGATTTTGTGAATACGTTTAATTCGGTCATTATGTACTCTTGGTCCTCAGCATGCGCAGACTTTATATAGCCAATCATAGGTTCGTTTTGATCCTATATGGCGTAGATATGGATTTTGTTGACAGCAATTAATGTGATTTATACTAGTATGGTAGAATGTTGACAAGGGGGAATTTGAGTGGTTCACTGCAACTAAAGTCAACGCCTTTTCTAGGGGTAGGTAATGCACTAGGTTGTCGTCTATATGACAACCACTACAAAGGCTTTGATTCTAATGATTGAAACTCACCATATCCCGGCTGCGCAACAAGCCTATAATGTTTTGCACGACAGTATTCTGGGTCTCGAGATAAAGCCTGGTCAATCAGTGTCAGAAAAAGAAATATCAACTCGTATTGGCGTCAGCCGCCAGCCTGTGCGTGAAGCATTTATTAGATTATCACACGAAGGTTTGTTAAACATTCGCCCACAGATCGGAACTTTTGTTACGCGTTTGAATGTATCGCATATTAGTGAAGCTGCATTTATTCGTGTTGCATTGGAATGTGCCGCCGTACGTGAATCGATACAAAAAGCGACCAAAGCAGACATTAAAAAACTGTACCGCATTATCGAAAGCCATCAACGGGCCAACGAGGATGGCGACTTTGATCAAGTCTATATCCATGATTCTGCATTTCACATAAAATTATTTGAAATCAGTGGTTATCCGGGTGTCTGGAAAATGGTTAATCAGGCACGGTCGCATATGGCCCGCTTGCGCAGCCTTTCAGTTGTGAACATGACTTATTCTGTCGCTCGCTCGATGGAATACCATACACAGATTTTAACTTACATTGAAAAGGGTGATGGAGAAGCAGCATCCCTGAGTATGAAAAACCACATAGAAAGCAACGTCGCCTACATGGAACGTCTAATTGAAGAAATGCCTGACTATTTCGAAACTTGATAACCCTAAATCAACGAGAGCAATGCCCATGTCGAACGCACCTATAATCGAACGTATTGAACTGACAGCCTTTGAAATTGAGTTGCAAGATATAGTGACGAATCGGGCCGGGTTTGGTCTATCCTATCAACCGGGCACCCGTGGTACGCACACGCGCTTTGGGGTTCGTATTATTTCTGATACGGACGTGGTTGGCGAATATATTCCGCCCCGGGGCCGCACGAATGTGATTATGACGGCGTCAGAGGCCCTTTCTTATAGCCTAATTGGCAAACCCGCCTTACAGCGTGAAAAACATTACCGCACGATGCGGAAACTCACCAAACACACTGGCGAAGTGGGCATTGGTGCCATTGATATCGCTCTTTGGGATCTGGCAGGAAAGCATCAGGGCGTGTCTGTATCTGAAATGCTGGGCGGCTACCGCGAACGGCTACCCGCCTATGCCAGCACCATTGGTGGAGATCGATTGAAAGGCGGGTTATCAAGCCCCGAAGCCTTCGCTGATTTCGCTCAACAATGTCTAGAATTGGGTTATAAAGGTTTCAAAATGCACGGCTGGCACGAAGGGAATGTTGCCGAGGAATGTGCAATGATTAAGGCTGTTTGCGAGCGTATCAGCGACAAGATGATCATTATGTATGACGCGGCTTGTCATCCAGATACATTGGCTGATGCCATTCAAATTGGCCAAGTTTGTGATGAATATGGATTGTACTGGCTGGAAGACCCCTATGGCGACGGAGGGATTTCGATCCATGGTCACCAAATGCTCAAAAAATCAGTGAAAACACCAATACTGATCAGCGAACACGTACGCAATTTCGAAACGACAACAGATATGCTGGTTGCGGGTGCTACCGATTTTGCCCGGGCCGACCCCGATTATGATGGTGGCATTACTGGTTGCCATAAAGTTGCCGTAGCCGCCGAAGGCTTGGGCATGGACTGCGAAGTTCATTCGTGTGGCCCAGCCATGCGCCAATTGATGTCGGCTTGCCGCAACTCCAACTTCTATGAAGTTAATTTAGTCCATCCGAAAATTGGCAATGCGTGGAATTTACCCGTCTACGCCGATGGGTATTCAGACGAGCTCAATTGCATTGATGCCGATGGCTGCGTTGCAGTAAGCGATAGCCCAGGATTGGGAGTTCAATACGACTGGAGTGCGGTCTGCAAGTCAGCGATTGAAACTCGAATAATAGAAGCATGATATGGCTGAAATCACAGAACGGGCCGAAGGGCACTGTCAGAAGAAAACTCATTTTGACGGCAACGTGGTATTTTCATAAAGTTTTGGAATGAAAAATCAAAACCCATTTCGCTATTTAAAGACTTCACCCGACATCATCCGCATTGCCGTAATGATGTATGTTAGGTTTCCACTTTCACTGCGCAACGTCGAAGATCTGCTCCATGAACGGGGCATCGATATCTGCCATGAAACTGTCCACTATTGGTGGAACCGATTTGGTTCTTTATTCGCCCGTGAAATCCGTAAGAAACGACATCACCCAACGCCAAGTCACTCCAACTGGTAATTGCATCTCGATGAGGTGTTTGTAAAAATCAATCGAGAAACACACTATTTATGGCGAGCTGTAGATCACGAACGTGAAGTTATGGAAGCCTTTAACTCAAAGAGACGTAATCGCAAGGCTGCTTATGCTTTCCTGAAGAAAATCATGAAATGGATGGCAGTCCAAGCGCAATCGTCACAGAAAGATTACGGTCATATTGTGTTGCCATGAAGCTGATTGGCAACAACCAAATTCAAGAAGTTGGACGATCGATGAATAATCATTGTGAGAATTATCATCTCCCGTTTCGACGACAAGAATACGCAATGTTACGCTTCCGACACATGCGAAGTTTGCAGAATTTAGTCTCAATTCACTCTTCGGATTTCAACCACTTCAACAAGGAACGGCATCTAAATTCGAGAGATATATTTAAAGTTCAAGGCGAAGCTGCTCTATTCAAGTGGCAGTAACTCTGTTCTGCATATAACCGGCATATTATTGCCATGCTGAGACGAGTTCGCATTCGTCTGACAGCATCTTAATTAAGCGGATTGATATAGTCTGCGTAGTGCAAAAAGCAGAAATTCAAGCTTGCCTACCGACAGTTTTTTTAAGACCCCTTTATCGAACATGTTCACAGCGACAGCTACACTCGTTTAATCTATTTAGTCTGCAGAAGGAAACAACAATGACGCCAGAAAATTTTAACATAGAGAAAACCAATATTGGCATACAAATCATTATGCCCAGCCCAGCACAGAACGACCAGTTAAGTCGCAACGACACGTTTATAAGGTGGACGGCAGCGAACGTTTTGAGATGTGGGGTAAGTCATGACACCAAACGAACATGAATTGATGACGAATTTCCTAAAACTGCTTATGAACTTCCTTCAGAGCAACGAGCTAGAAGATAATGCGCTTATAAACCACCACGATTATAAATCTTTAGAAAAGAAATTTGATGCATCCATTGGCAAAAAAGGTGTTGCGGAAGATGAGTTATTATCAAGTGTTCAGTCATACATGCAATATTGCGTCCGAACATCTCATCCTCAATTTTTGGGCACCCTGCGAGGCAGTTACACCATTGCCAGCCTGGTTGGAGAATTTTTAGCCGACATCACAAATACGTCTATGTCGACCTACGAAGGTTCCCCTGTCGCGACTTTAATCGAAAATAAATTGATAAAAAAGATGGCCGATATCGTCGGGTTCACCGATGGGGACGGAATATTCGTAACGGGCGGGACGCAGGCGAATTTGATTGCGGTGTTGAGTGCCAGGAACAGGCTTGATCCGAACATCAAAAAAACAGGCCTTAGACAACAACACGACCTGGTTCTGTTCGTATCGGATCAAGCGCACTATTCATTTACAAGTGCTGCAAATGTTTTGGGATTAGGCGTTCAAAGTATTGTCCGCATAGTTTCCGATCCATTGGGACGAATGGATACAGAGGCGTTAGAGCTCGCCATCCAAACAGCAATTCGAGAAAATAAAACTCCCTTTTTTATTGGAGCGACAGCTGGCACAACGGTTCTGGGTGCTTTTGATCCGATTGAAGATATCGCCAATATTGCGTCCAAATATAATTTGTGGCTGCATGTTGATGGGGCCTATGGCGGCTCAGCCGTATTAAGCAATCGCCACAACTCATTACTGGCCGGATGTGAGCTAGCGAATTCCTTCAGCTGGGACGCCCACAAAATGATGGGCGTGCCTGTACCATGCTCAGTTATATTGACGAAGAATTCAGGCGTTCTTTATGATGCGTGTACAACAATTGATGTTCAAGAAACACCAAGTTATGTGTATCACAACGTTGGTGCAAACTCATTTGATTTAGGCGAAAAATCACTTCAGGGGACCCGCAAAGCTGATGTGCTTAAATTATGGTTTGCTTGGAAATACTATGGCGATGACGGATATGAGAACCGGCTTAATCATGTGGTAGAACTGGCTCAATATGCGGAACAAAGAATCGAGATGACTCCATCTTTGGAATTGGTTTTCCCCAGACAGTTTGTCAATTTATGCTTTAGATATAAACCAAAAGCAGGGGAAAATGCTGATCAGCTGAATATTCGGGTGCAGAAGCGACTAATGCAAAAAGGACAGGCTTATATCAATTACACGGATGTTAAGGGAGTAACCGTGTTGTTGCTAAATGTCGTTAATCCACTGGTTGGCGAAGAAGATATAGATTATTTGCTTGATCGCGTCATTGAGATCGGCCAAGAGCAAGATGAGCTCGACATGTGTTGATGGATAGAAAATTGCACTGGCCGGATCTGGAAAAATCACTAACGGTAATCGGGCATTCGTCAGATATATCGTAATATCACCTTTGCTAACCACAGCCGTTCCCTGCATTTGTGCCAAGAGGCGAAGTTGTAAATTTATAACTGAGCTATGGTTTAACAGCAGCACCAATAAGAGCACGCGCTTGAGCTGGCCCCGGATCTAGGTAGGTATATTCGACTTTATTGAAATCACCGTACATCAATCGCAAATACGGTTCGGATTGATTTGGGCAGGCAATATCACCTCCAAGGAATGATGCCGTTGATGTTGGCAGGACGACATCTAAAGGCACTCCATAACCACCGCTCTCGGTAATAGGTAAAGCGCCCTTGTGTGTGCGTCTTTCAAGTATGGGTTGCCCGTAGCTGACGGCGCGTCGATAAATCGCTATATCAGTTCGGATTTCACCGCGCAGGCGATTGCGTTCCCATTGGAATAGCCATCTTCCAGGCGGATCAAATGAAATCGAAATGAAACCCTTTTTCTTGAATAAATCAACATAATATCCATCCCGAGCACCACACTTAGCAAGCCCGGTTGCCAAATGCTCCCAGGTTATATCATCGTCGAGCAAAACCGAAATATCAATATCATCTTCCCATTCAAGGAGTGCGCCTTTTTCTCGAATTGCGCCAAGAAGAGTGCCGCCCTCCAGCCAATGTGTGACACCCAATTCATTCAGACTGGTAGCAACATAATGACTAAGCTCTTTCATGTGCTCGCGGCAACAAGGTGCAGTATTAAGGCCAAGGCGATTAACGTAAAGGTTGAACGGACAAGGCGATGTATTTTTCCCGCATCCCCACCAATTGACGGAGCCTTTTGATAACTCCAATTCACGAATTCCATGCAGTTGCCGGAATGCCGCAAGGTCTCCTTCTGCCTGTATATCAAGGACAGATAAATCGTTTTCACTTAAAGAATATAAGTGACGCCTTGAGAAGGCCCAGCGTTGGCGAAGAAACCAAGCAAGTTCGATTGTCATGGCAGCCGCCATAACCGCCTGAAGCTTGATGTTAGAGGTAAGTAATCCAAAAAGCAGGGCCGGACCGAGAAGCCAAAGGCCCGCATAGTCGGCGTGGAGTGCAAAAAATTCGAATGACCGAGAGGCGGGTTTAAAGGCGATTGCCGGGGCTGCAATGATGTAAAACAGAATACCGACAAATCCGATTGAGATGATCATGGCAACACCGTCAAAGCCATCAGGCGAAACCGAAATTTGACCAACAGTAAGGACTACTATAATCAACGTTCCGACGTATGCAGATATGCCCGGCGCATACCAGTTGCGGGGATATCTCAAAAGACGGACAAAAGATAGGTACGCTGCCCCATAAAGAGCGGCGGCGATCAATGCGGAGAGCACTAAAGAGGTGTGTGATGCGTCGTTGCTGATCATAAACTTTGTGTCTCTTCTTGACCTACAAGTGGATCGATCATCATCACAGTTGGGCGGTTATCTTTTGCCGCTAAAATGAGTGGTAGAACTTCGGTGTTAGCGCGCTCAATATCGACGGCGAAATCGATCTCGATCCAAGGTGTGCCCGTGATATCTTCGAATGCAAAGGTACCGCGTGGTGACGTTAGCAATACATCGCGGATTGCTTCTTCGTAAGGATCGTTGCGGCGTCCTTGGCGTAAATAGAGATCGGTCTGCGCAATAACTTTCTTGGCGGCTTCGGCGGACAGCTTGAAAAAGCCCACGGATTCGCCACAGAAATCAAACTCAGCGCTCAACCATTTACGGAACTCAATAATCTCGCCATCTCGGATGCATAATTTGACCGGTTCATCACCTGGGTCAAAATCACGATCAAGGAGTAGGCAGTTCTGGTGGCTTGAATGAACCAATCGACGGATCATGTCTTCGTCATAGAGAACATCAGCGTCCATGAGTAGGACCGGTTCATCGCAACACAATTCGTCGCGCAAGGTCCACAGGGTGACGATGTTGCCCTCTTCATAATTCTCGTTGAATACGGTTCTTACGAAATCCTGGGCTCCAAGGGCCACGATCTCCCGATCAATATCTTGACGATGATAACCAACACCAAGCACGAGCTCGTCTATGCCGTGACTTCTTAATATTTCGATATGGTATTGCAGCAAGGACTTGCCGCCAAAGCGAAGCAAAACCTTGGCTGGATGATCCGTACCAGCAAGCCCGAGCCGGGAGCCAATCCCGGCGGCTAACATAACAACTTTCATACGTATAGCTCCAAAGCGGCAAACCACTCGCAACAATACCAAGCGAGCACTGTGGGCTATTGGCCACACGGTACTCTTAATGGTCGCGACGAAACAGGGCGCTTTTTTAAGAAATGCAATCGAAAGGATTACACTCAAAGTATTAAAAATCGGCTGGTGTTATAGAAAGGCCTGCACCAGATATAGTATGGAAAAGGCGGCGCAATCGAACTGCGAATACCTTCGTATAATAGCAATGATGACACAAACTAACTGATAGAGCACAGAATGACCAGCTTTCCATTTAGATAAGTATCGAAGCAGCATCTCTGGTGACACTTTGTTCAATGCTCAAAATCACCTCTCTAACAAATAATTCTGAACTGTAAATTCCGCTTAGGGTCACAAACGGCTGTTTAGACAGGAGTAAAATCATTTCCGCTTAGGAGCTCACAAGCGAACATTTGCAAATCATAAGGCGTCTGAATAGTCCCTAGATTTATAAACACCTTGCAGTTTAAAAATGAAACAAGGGGTTTAAGCTTATGTCAGCAATACGATACACCAAAGAGTTTAAGCGCGATGCAGTTGGCCTCACAGGAGCAAGATAAAACCCGTCACACATGAAAAATATAAAGCAGGCCGCGGTGTTAAATTGTGGGCGACTGTTGAGCAGCACCTACCTGATCAGCGGCAACTGCGAGAGCACCCACAGAGTAAGCATGGACACAATCCGCAAAATCATAGTTTGAATAACTAATTTTATATCGGGCTAATCTGATTAACGGATTGAGGAGATTTAATCTTAATTGCGCACTCAGCATATTGCTAAAGCCGCTAAAGGAGAGACATATCATGTCAGTTTTTAATTGGGTCATCTACAACGGCTGCTGGGATTATTCTGCCAAGATTCTTAGTCAAGTGGCAGATACTGGCATCCCGTTGTTGGAAGTGCCTAAGACACAGAACCAGTTGTTTAACGCGTTTTACATGGAAGAGTATTATCTCATCGCTGATGCAGCTGCGGGTTCTGATTTTGATTTACCACCACCAACGTCTTGAAGAAAATATTTTGAATTTAATCAGACTAAAATCACAGATAGATTAACATAGGAGTATGATCTTTCTGTATCAGATTTAGGCGGTGAATTAGATGCATATATGGTGGGAGAACAATGGGAGTATTTACGATCTCCGTATGAGCAAGCCTATATCAAACTCCGTGAACTCGAAGCACAAATGGGACCTAAAATAACTGGTGTTGTTGGCTGCCTGAGGCACATTACCTTTATTGATTTCACAAACTCAGGTTCTAGTGCGCGAGTGGCTGAAGTCGCCTGCGCCGCTCGA
>CALJEW010000052.1 GCA_938074585.1 uncultured Rhodospirillales bacterium
ACGTCTGTGTTATCGCCCTTGTGTCGGAGGATTTACTCAATCGAGCGACACCCACAATTGAACGACGAAGCAGAAGCCCGCTTCAAACAAATGGGCTTAACCAATATTACGGCAATCATCGGTGATGGCTCGGAAGGTTGGCCCAAACAAGCTCCATTCGAGCGAATCATTGTCACCGCAGCTGCTGAAGACGTGCCATTAGTGCTGTTAGAGCAATTGGCCACTGGCGGGATCATGATCATTCCCATTGGCGTCGACGAACATGACCAACGTCTAGTTCGTGTGACCCGCACCGAAGAAGGCGCAGAAACCGAGGATTTGGGGGCAGTTCGCTTTGTTCCATTGCTGCCCGGCGTTGCTGACAAATGATCATTAAATCCGCTTATCCCATGATCTCCCATTGCTGTATAGCCCATCCTTGACGATAATCCGGTCTATGCGCACACCAAACACAATGCCACGTCTAATGTCTGTGATACTAATGCTTAGTGTATTAGGCGGATGCGGCTATGCTCAATGGCCCCCCAGCGATAATGTGCTACGTGACTTAAATCGGCCATCAGGGAAAAGCGGGAGTTTATTTGTTGGTGCAAGAGCCGTCCTAGTGGGGAAGGGCGATTCCGTTTTTGCCTTATCACGTCGCCACCGTGTTACCATGCGGGCAATTATCGAAGCCAACAACTTAACGGCTCCGTTTATTTTACATATCGGACAGCGCATCGTTTTGCCACATGCAAAAGCCCATACTATTGCGCGCGGAGATACGTTGTTTGGCCTTGCAAGCAGATACGATGTAAACGCTTTTGAATTGGCCCGGATAAATGGCCTAAAAAAGCCATATATTATTCATGTGGGCAACAGGCTTATTTTACCTTCAGGTGTAAACTCAGCCTTTTTTGTCAAAAAAACCATAGATTCGAAAACCATTGCAGTCAGCCCAAAGTCGGCACCAACCCAAAAGTCCATTGCGCCTAGAAAAATAAAAAGAAAATCTTCGGCATGGGTATCTCCACCCAAACTTAAGGTCGGGAATGCTAAAGCTCGGGAGGTTCAAAAAGCCATATCCGCACCACCCAAAACTTCAAAAAAAGGATTTTTATGGCCAGTCCAAGGCCAAATTATTTCTAATTATGGGGCCAAAGCCAAAGGGTTGCGCAACGACGGCATAAACATCCAAGCCGGTAGAGGGACCCGCGTCCGGGCCTCTGAAAACGGCGTTGTTGCTTACGCGGGCAATGAATTAAGAGGTTTTGGTAACTTATTACTAATCAAGCATTCGGGCGGCTGGGTCACAGCTTACGCTCATAACGACGCACTTTTGGTCAAACGGGGGCAAAAAATTAAGCGCGGCCAAGACATCGCGACCATAGGCTCGACAGGCAGCGTCTCTTCACCCCAACTCCATTTTGAAATCCGCCGAGGTAATAAAGCCCACGATCCCAGAAAGCTGTTGCGCCAAAAAGCTTAAACTTGAAACAAGAACGCAATCCAGGAGGGATTCTTGTTGTCGAAGATGACAATGATCAGAAAATTTCAACACACATTCTTGAGAAGCAGCGCTATGATGTGACACAAACAGAAAACGGGACAAATCCAATAACTCTGCCAAAAAAGTAGTCACACGTAAAACCTTCTTTTAACAAACGTCGTTTTACCTGGTGGTATAAACGGCTGCGGAATTACTATAGCCGCTTTACAAATACAGCCCAAAATTGAAATCTTGTTTATCACCGGCTATACAGAAAGTTTAATCGATCTGACTACAAAAATAGGCAAAGTGATGAATATCATTACAAAACCCCATCAGCGTGCAGGGCTGCTTGAAATGGTTTTAGATATTTTGGTTTATATTGAAGATTAAGATTTGTTATCATGGGGAACTTTACCGCATAGATGGGGACAAAATGGTGACTTGTGGGGGACGGGAATTGTCTAGCTCTGGGAAATCCAAGGTGTAGTGAAGACCACGGCTTTCTGAGCGCATCATTGCAGAGCGGATGATTAAATCAGCAACAACAGCTAAATTTCTAAGCTCCAGCATATCGCTGGTAACCGTAAAGTTTCCATAATAATCAGTAATTTCAGACAGTAATAAATCAATCCGATGTTTGGCCCGTTCCAATCGTTTGGTCGTTCGTACAATCCCAACATAATCCCACATAAAGCGGCGTAATTCCTCCCAGTTGTGAGAAATCACAATTTCTTCGTCAGCTTCACGGACCAAGCTTGCATCCCATAACCGCAAAGTAGGGAGCGGTGGCACACCATCCAGCGTCGCAATAATATCTTTAGCCGCTGCCGCTGACAGAACCAAGCACTCAAGCAATGAATTTGAAGCCATACGGTTGGCCCCGTGAAGCCCTGTGAATGCCACTTCACCAGTTGCATATAAGCCATCCACATCTGTTCGGCCTTTTAAATCGGTCATCACGCCACCACAGGTGTAGTGCGCTGCAGGAACAATAGGTAACGGATCTTTGGTCATGTCGATGCCAAATTCAAAGCATTGGGCATAAACGGTCGGGAAATGTTCTAGAATGAATGCTTTGGGTTTGTGGGAAATATCCAAATACAGACAGTCAACACCCAAGCGCTTCATTTCATGGTCAATAGCACGGGCAACCACATCGCGGGGAGCCAGCTCTGCCATTTTATGAAATTTGTCCATAAACCGTGCACCGTCAGGCAATAAAAGCTTTCCACCTTCACCGCGTACGGCTTCCGTAATCAAAAATGATTTGGCTTCTGGGTGATATAAACAGGTCGGATGGAATTGTGTGAATTCCATGTTTGCAACCCGGCATCCGGCCCGCCATGCCATTGACATGCCATCGCCCGTTGCGCCATCTGGGTTCGATGTATACAAATAAACCTTGCTGGCACCGCCCGATGCCAAAACTGTTGCTTTTGCCCCATACGCAAGGACTTCGCCTATTTTGGTATCCAAAGCATAAGCCCCCACACAACGGCCCCGGCGGCCACTGGGCAAAGTGTCTCGGATTAAATCTACCGCGTTGTGGTGCTCTAGTATCACAATATTTGAATGCTCTTTAACCCGCTCAACCAACGTTTGTTCGACCGCACGCCCCGTTGCATCCGCCGCGTGAACAATGCGCCGGTGCGAATGCCCACCTTCGCGCGTTAAGTGGGGGGCTTGTCCGCCATCAGGCGTTTTTTCTTGTGAAAACCCAACACCAAACTCGATCAGGCGCTCAATTGCTATTCGACCATGTTCAACAATAAACCGCACAGCGTCTTCGTCACACAAACCCGCACCAGCAACCAAAGTATCGGCCACATGGGCATCGAAGGTATCGGTGTCATCTAAAACGGCGGCAATACCACCTTGAGCATAGTAGGTATTGCTTTCTTCGATCGCACTTTTAGTCAGTACCCCAACTCGCAAATGAGTTGGAAGGTCCAAAGCCAACACTAAACCCGCGGCACCGCTGCCGATGACCAGTACGTCGAAGTCAAAATTTTCAGACATTACGTGTTTAATCCATCGTCTATTTCAAGGCTCTTTCCGAGACGACCCGCAAGATCTTGAATATATTGCCAAGCAACACGACCAGAACGTGAACCCCGTGTAACGGTCCATTCAACCGCTTCAGCGCGAATATCTATACTCGGATCGATTAAGTCAAAGCGCTCAGCGTATCCTTCAATCATAGCAAAGTAAGTGTCTTGGTCACAATTGTGGAAGCCAAGCCATAGACCAAAGCGATCTGACAATGAAACTTTTTCCTCAACCGCTTCTGATGCATGAATAGCAGTGGAACGTTCGTTTTCAATCATATCGCGGGCCATGAGGTGGCGACGGTTCGATGTGGCATAAAACAACACATTGTTTGGGCGGCCTTCAATACCGCCTTCTAGCACCCCTTTAAGGGCCTTATAGGTATCGTCACTGCTATCGAACGACAAATCATCACAAAACAATAAGCAACGCCGGTCTGATTTCCGCAATAACGTCAACAAACGGGGCAAGGATGGAATGTCTTCGCGGTGAATTTCCACCAAGGCTAATGATCTGGTCTTTTTCGCGTTAATATCCGCATGCACAGCTTTCACTAACGAGCTTTTACCTGTTCCCCGTGCGCCCCATAGCAATGCATTATTGGCAGAAAATCCATTGGCAAAGCGCTGGGTATTATCTGCAAGTTGGTTCGTTTGGTTGTTTATGCCTTTCAACAAAGCCAGCTCAACACGGTTGACATGCTCAATTGGTTCAAGGTGATCTGGATTAGAATGCCAAACAAAAGCGTCTGCGGCATTTAAATCAGAAGTTTGAGCTGCGTCAGGAGCAATTCGCTCGAGGGCACCTGCAATGCGTTCCAATAAAGGAATCAGTATATCTGTATTAGTCATGGCGGCGGAGATTAGGCACCCAGAGGGGCCTCGTCAATCACTCGAATACACGCTTTTACAACAAAGCATGCACTGGGATGTCACATAACAGCCGCCATATTGATCAAGAACACTATTTACGTCGCATTCTGATTGCAAGTTAGAGTGCGACAGGTATAGTCCGCTTCGGAATTTTTACATACCCAAACTGAGTCTGACTTTAGGAGCTTTTAATGTTTATTTCCCCTGCGTATGCACAATCTGGAGGCACCGGTGGTGCTGGTGGCCTTGAAGCCATGTTACCACTCGTTCTGATCTTCGTTGTTTTTTACTTTTTACTCATTCGTCCACAGCAAAAGAAAATGAAAGATCACCGTTCCATGTTGAGCGACATTAGTCGTGGCGACAAAATTGTTACCGGTGGTGGAATTATGGGCACTGTGACAAAAGTAGACGATGACAACCAAGTCACCGTTGAAATTGCAAAAGACATCAAAGTTAAAGTGCGCCGCGAACTAATTTCGGCTGTTCAGAACAAAAATGCACCCGTTGCAGCAAATGATGCAGGCTCAAAACCAAGTGGGGGTCTTTTAAGTGGTCTGTTCGGTGGTGGCTCAAAACCAGTTGCTGAAGCGGAACCTGAAAAACCAGCTACTAAAGCGAAGCCCGCGACTAAAGCGAAGCCAGCAACTAAAAAGAAGTCTGCATCTAAAGTAAAACCCGCAGTTGAAGAAAAACCTGTGCCTGCAGAAGACGACAAAAAATAAATAAAACGTACAAGGGGCGATGGCGATGGTCTACTTTTCCAAAGCGAAAATGATTGCGGTTTTATTGGTGTGTCTATTAGGCATAGCTTTTTCCGCACCAAACTTTTTCAAAGAAGAAGCTTTGAACAGCTTACCGGATTGGTTGCCCCATAAACACGTCAACTTGGGCCTTGATTTGCAAGG
>CALJEW010000053.1 GCA_938074585.1 uncultured Rhodospirillales bacterium
GCAGATGCTTTGTAAGCAACATTATACCTCACTATTGAGCGCAAATTTGTGCCAGACAGCATCGTCTATTCAGACTGCTGGCGAGGTTATAACGTGCTGAATGTATCTGAATGCAAGCCTTTCCGTATCAATCATTCTAAACGGTTTGCAGACAAGAAAAATCACATCAACGGGATCGAGAGTTTCTGGTCACAAGCCAAGCGCCATATGAGTAAGTTTAATGGTGTTTCAAAGCAGTATTTTGGGTTATTTTGAAGGAATGTGAGGAACGTTTTAACAACCCAAATTCGCAAACTCAATTAAGAATGATAAAACAGTGGGTTAAGCAGTATTTAACTTAGTTCGCTGGGTAAGCACCAAGATATTTATGCCAAGGCTTGCACCTAAGCGTGCCTAAGATTAGATTGAAGACTTCTAATATAATCAGGACCGGTAGATAAAAATGAGTGTAGTTTTAGGCCCGTTGTTGCAAGTACTTTTCATAGCCATTGATCTTTATATGTGGATCATCATTATTAGCATCATCCTAAGCTGGTTGATCAATTTTAATGTCGTGAACACCCAGAATAGATTTGTCTATATGGTTGGTGACTTTACCCATCGTGCGACAGAGCCATTGCTAGGTCGAATCCGAAATTTCTTACCCAATATGGGCGGTCTCGATTTGTCGCCGATGGTTTTGATTCTCGCTCTTATATTTGTAAAAGGCGTTGTCCAAAACCTACTCTTGAAAATTGGCTAACAATCTATCACATATTTCTATTGCCCCAGATGGGCTGAGGATGCGTATTCGGTTGACGCCAAACGCACAAAAAGACAGCATTGATTGAATTGTTGCCGATGAACAAGGAAGCGGGTTTTAAGGATTGCTATTGATGCTATTCCAGAGCAAGTCTGCGCCAATAAAGCACTGATTAAATATGTCTCAATTATGGGAAATTCCAAAATCTAAAATAGCCTTGATTTGGGGGTTAAAAAGATCGAACAAAAAAGCTTCATATTGATGCGGCAAGACCAAACGAATTGCAGAAGTTAGAAATCTGGGCCGCGTCTTTTGCCCCCTAAATTGGAGAGTTCAAAAATGTCGACAGCCACACGAATTGATGGAAAAGCCTTCGCCGCCGATGTCCGGGCACGGGTTGCGACTGAGATTGCCCAAATCAAAAAAAACCATAATCTTACACCGGGCTTGGCCGTTATTCTCGTCGGCGATGATCCTGCTAGCCATGTTTACGTGCGCAACAAAACACAACAAACGGTCGAGGTCGGTATGGCATCATTCGAGCATCGCTTGGATGACAAAACCCCCGAAGCAGATTTATTGGAACTTATCGATAAGCTCAATAAAGACCATGCCGTACATGGCATATTGGTTCAATTACCCCTGCCCAGCCATATCGCTGAAATCAAAATTTTAAGTGCAATTGACCCTGATAAAGATGTCGATGGATTTCATTTAATGAACGTCGGACGCTTATGGACCGGCGCTGACGCCTTGGTGCCCTGCACGCCATATGGATGCATTTTGCTGTTGAAAAAACATTTGGGTGATTTAACTGGCAAGCGGGCCTTAGTTCTGGGGCGCTCAAATATTGTCGGAAAGCCAATGGCAGCGTTATTGTTGGAAGAAAGTTGCACGGTTTCAATTGCTCATTCCCGTACGACCGATTTACCCGCCCGTTGCCGCGAAGCCGATATTTTAGTTGCCGCTGTCGGTCGACCCATGATGGTCAAAGGCGACTGGATCAAGCCGGGTGCTGTAATCATTGATGTGGGTATCAACCGCATTGATGCGCCAGAACGCGGCGAAGGGAAAACCCGACTTGTGGGCGACGTTGATTTCAGTGCGGCCGAACAGGTCGCCAGCGCAATCACTCCCGTTCCGGGCGGCGTTGGCCCGATGACTATCGCCTGTTTGCTTCGCAACACCGTAGTGGCCGCCTGTCGTCAAGCAAACATAGATATAACTAATATATAAGAACTAACCCGTTGAAATTACTAATTTTATTCATATATTAAAGTTCAAAATTATTTTGAAAAGTGAACTAAACTTAACAAGGGTCATGACATTGAAGGGCGGATCTTTTAAAAGAGGGAAAAGCCCTAAAGGATATTTATAATGAATGCTCAAATTTACCCAGTTGCGTGTCCAATTTGTGGGGAAAGTCAAAACACGCTTCCCGGTGTATTTGATCCCCATTCCGAACCTTTTGGCCCGGTCACTTGCATGGTTTGCAATTATCAATTCTCAAAATCGGATTACTTAACTGGATTAGCCACCAAGGCAATTGCATATGCAGCCCTCAAAGGACCCGAAGAAAAATAAAAGCCACTAATGGCTTCTCTTCCTCCTACCGTTGTTGCATTTCTGGCAACCTTTCGTTTTCCGGGATCAAGCCCCTACGCGCAGGATGTGTTAAGCTTTTCGGTAACCGCCTTTGTCTATGGTCTTTATTTCTATTATAAGCATTAGCGTTATTGCATGGTGGCATGGGCCTATTTGCAAGCACCCTGTATGGAAATTTAGCCGTATCTGCCTCAGATGTGGTGGATAACTAAATTAAGTATGCCGATGGCCATTATTTTAATTGTCACCGGTATTAGCTCTGCCAATTCCTTTTCGTTGGGAACGGGAGCGAATAACTTACCCCCCCCGACCCGGTATTGTAAGTTCATGCTAAGATTCTGCCTTGTGGGGGATTTTGGTTTAGGCAATAACAAACATGGTGGTGAATGGCGATGGGCCAGTTTAATGTTATTTGGGCTTATGGGTCTGTTGGCTATGATTGGCCCGGTCGTGCACGATAAAGACGTAAAACCATATTCGGATTGTCTTATTGGCAGCAGCTTGTATCGGAGGTTAAAAAAGCACATAAATCGGCGGCATTCAAACAAGTAGGGCGGTTCCAATTCTATGCAGCACTCTATTTTTATGCCTTATTGTCTTAAGCGCATAACCCTTTAATTGGGGTTTCGCTGTTGGATCACTAGACATGATGTCAAAACTTCCTGAAAACAAGGGATTGAGCCAACCGCCAACGAATGATAAATAGCCCAACATGATAACAGAACTCTCAAAAATTCGCAATTTCTCGATCGTTGCTCACATCGATCATGGCAAATCAACCTTGGCAGATCGCTTGATCCATCTTTGCGGCGGCTTGACCGAACGCGAAATGAAAGAACAAGTTCTCGACTCCATGGATATCGAGCGCGAACGGGGCATCACTATTAAAGCTCAGACCGTGCGCTTGGATTACAAAGCCAAAGACGGGGAAACGTATGTATTGAACCTAATGGACACACCGGGCCACGTCGATTTCACCTATGAAGTCAGCCGTTCCTTGGCAGCGTGTGAAGGGTCGTTGTTGGTTGTCGATGCCAGCCAAGGGGTTGAAGCACAAACCTTGGCCAACGTTTATTTAGCCATGGAAAACGATCACGAAATCCTTCCTGTTCTAAATAAAATCGATTTACCCGCGTCTGAACCTCAACAGGTTATGGACCAAATTGAAGAAGTGATCGGCATTGATACTTCTGAAGCCTATATGATTTCAGCCAAAACCGGTGCAGGTATCCCTGAAGTGTTAGAAGGGATTGTAACCAAATTACCTGCGCCCACTGGTGATCCCGATGCGCCTCTAAAAGCGCTTTTGGTCGATAGCTGGTATGATCCGTATTTGGGCGTGATGATTTTGGTTCGCGTTAAAGACGGTATTTTGAAGCACGGCATGAAAATCGAAATGATGGGATCGGGCGGCACGTACAATATTGAACAGGTCGGCATCTTTCGGCCCAAACCTGAAAAAGTCGATCAATTAGGCCCGGGCGAAGTGGGCTACTTTACCGGGGCCATCAAAACTGTTGCCGATACATCGGTTGGTGACACAATCACCGAAGAGCGGCGTCCAGCAGCAGAACCTTTAGTCGGCTTCAAACCCTCCGTTCCGGTGGTCTTTTGTGGTATGTTCCCAACCGATACCGGGCAATATGAAGAATTACGCGATTCCCTACAAAAACTTCATTTAAACGATGCAAGCTTCCATCATGAAGCCGAGAGCTCGGCTGCTTTGGGGTTGGGATTCCGCTGTGGATTCTTAGGTTTGTTGCATTTAGAAATCGTCCAAGAACGCTTGGAGCGGGAGTTTGATCTCGATTTGATCACCACGGCCCCGAGTGTTGTCTATCGCTTGCACTTGAATAAAGGCGAGATGATGGAAATGCACAATCCGGTTGATATGCCCGACGTCACCAAAATTGATTACATTGAAGAGCCTTGGATCAAAGCTACTATCATGGTACCTGATGAATACTTAGGCCCTATTTTAAGCTTGTGCCAAGAGCGCCGGGGCGAACAGGTCGAGCTAACCTATGTTGGTAAACGAGCTATGGTGGTTTATAAATTGCCATTGAACGAAGTGGTTATCGATTTCTATGATCGCTTAAAGTCAATTTCACGGGGTTATGCCAGCTTTGATTATGAATTGGACGATTATGTTGAGGCCGATTTAGTCAAAGTCTCAATTTTGGTTAATGCGGAACCCGTCGATGCCTTATCGTTTATGGTTCACGCCAGCCATGCCGAACATCGCGGCAGGTCCATTTGCGAGCGCTTGAAAGAGTTGATCCCACGCCAATTGTTCAAAATTGCCGTACAAGCAGCGATTGGCGGCAAAGTAATTGCGCGCTCTACCGTGAATGCCATGCGCAAAGATGTGACGTCCAAATGTTATGGTGGTGATATTACACGGAAGAAAAAGCTGTTGGAAAAACAGAAAAAGGGTAAAAAGCGGATGCGCCAATTCGGCAACGTCGAAATTCCACAATCAGCCTTTTTAGCCGCATTAAAAACTGGCGAAGGTTAATTTTACTGGGGTAGTTCGGGACTGTAAATTCAAAAAAATTTTTCTGTCAAATATTTATAAATTTTCTTCATAAATTTTGGTTATCCCTGCCCACATAATGGAACAAAGGCTGGTGCTCTTCCAATTTTATTGGAATAGGAAATATTGGGAGCACGCCCTGTTCAATTAAATGGAGCGTGGCCGGCTGATTGAGCATAAAACGGCTACTATTCTACTTACTATAGGCATTCTTTAATCTCGCAACAGAATGGGATTACCTGCTAATTTTGTGCTTCGCATGCTTTTCTTGACTCAATCGGTCCATAATTATACCTAAGGGTTTCGTCTCTCGGATTAGTGTATTTGGGTGCCCTCATATATAACTTTTAATGTCTAAAACGGGGTCTTTCGTAAGCACCAATTTACGGGCAAGCGTCTTCTTTATGTCTTATAAACCAATCATCATACTATCGAATTTCCGGCTATTAAAATCCCGTAAACTGCGTCGTGCAGTAAGCTCCAAAAATTGGGTCTTACATCCAAGCTCTTTGTAGATGTAAATTATAATATCTGCAATGATGCCGGAGGAATTAATCCGTGGCCCGTCACGATTTCTGCGGAGGATATTAAAGGTTCAGTCGCTTGTAGGGAGGATACACAACATGGGGCAACAAAAAGAATGTAAATCAAAAGTTTAAGAAAATATTGCAAGCGATGGCCTCACCTAAGAAAAGAAATTTCTATATACTTAATGCGATTTTATAAAAAAACGCATAATTCTCAATATGATTATAGTTTCTTACCTTCTATATTTTTGTCAGGTATGGCTAAATATGATCCTTTAATCTTATTTTGTAGGGCCCATGTGCGTTTTATCATCCCACTCAATGGCATTGTCAAAAGCCAGTTTTTCATCAAGCACGGAATCAATTTCACGCTGCATTTCTTCATCAGTAAGTACTGGCATCCCTTCCAGGACTGCCATGATATCGTGGCCGCTGTGATCAGGCATCCGGTCGTCATCGTCGTAAAAAAAGCCGTTGCGGCGGTCTTCTTTTGCAAGTTCGTCCAGAAGGAACAGGCCAGCGGCATATTTGTGGTGTTCCTCTTCTTC
>CALJEW010000054.1 GCA_938074585.1 uncultured Rhodospirillales bacterium
CAGCCAGGCGCATGATTTGAGAGTTACATAAGTCAGATGAGGTTATCGAGGATTTGTTACAAAGGAGATCCAAAATCCTAACAGCTTACCATCATCAAATCATTAATCTTTTTGCCAATCTTCGAGCATCTTCATAAAACGGCGACATCATCAAATTTCTTTCAGGAATTTCTAGGTCACTTTTATCATTTTTTGTCGTATCTAATTGCTGTTTAGAAAAATCGCGCGGCAACAAGAGGGCGGAGCCAGAAACACTATCGTGTCGCTAACATCATGCTGATCCAAACGTGTATTGGGCTCGATATATTCGGATAAAATTTGCAGCTCTCGCGCATCGGGACAGTTCATAAAATCTAAATTCTTATAAGCTTTAGGGTGTATCTTCTTCGTCCATATAAATATGCTTGTATCAGTTATGCGGCAACGATTTCGCCTAATGTTGAAAGATCGGGAACTATGTGAGTAGCTTTAGGAAAAGGGCTTTTCTGACCGGGCGCAACTCGCCCTAAAAAAGGCATGCCACAAGCTTTCGCAGCATTATGATCGGTCATTGAATCTCCGATAAACAGGCATTGATTTGGGCTAAACCCATGATCATGTAGGACCTCGTTGACGATATCTTCCTTGCTGCGTGGTGATCCATAAATTCCTTCAAAAAACATATTGATACCGCGCTGATTGGTAATCCGCCTGAGCTCATATTCGGGTGTTCCTGAAACCACAAATCGTTTCATTTTCCCTTCTGATTTAATTAAAAATGCCAAAGCCCCATCAACGTTTTCACACTCAATAACTTTTTGTTCGACAATTTGAGAGTATTTTTGGCACAGCAGATCGTGGTCGAATTCAGTTAAATCAATCCCCAAAAACTGTTTATGCGCACAAAGAATTTTAACAACCCGCGATATCCCCTCATAGGATTTATGGTAAGCAACCACTTGGGCAATCACCTCTGGCGATTGGTCCTTATAAAGCTCACTAAAGGCGTCTACTTTAATATCAGTAGATTCAACAATTACGCCATCAAAATCAAAAAATATCGCCTGCATCAAAACTCCTCCTAAATCACCACATTTTAATTTAGCTTATTCCAACGAGACACTGCCTCATCATCAGACGTTCGGGCATCAACCCATTTGCCACCGCCCGGGGTATCTTCTAGCTTCCAAAATGGAGCTTTGGTTTTCAGCCAATCAATTAAAAAATGACAAGCTTCAAAAGCAGCACCGCGATGAGCGGAAGCTGCAGCAACCAAAACGATTTGTTCCCCAGGCTCCAATCGACCATAACGATGAATGATTAACGTTTCGTCTAAGTTCCAGCGTGAATGCGCTTGCTTTTCGATTTCAGCGAGGGCCTTTTCCGTCATTCCCGGATAATGCTCCAACGTCATGGCGGATATGCGTTCATCGTTAGCCATATCGCGGACCAAACCAACAAAACTGCACAGCCCTCCAATTCCCGTATTGCCATCGGTCATTTTTTTAAGCTCATCGCCTAAATCAAAATCTACAGCTTGAACACGGATCATGGTATCAGCCCCCCGTTACCGGCGGAAAGAAAGCAATTTCATCACCATTTGAAATCCCATGGTCTAAATCTACATATTCCTGATTAACTGCAACCCGAACCGCAGCATTATTGGCAAAGGCTGTTTCATATCCGGTATCTTGCTGTTTTAACCAAGCAACCAAATCAGAAACAGACGCCACACCTTCCGGCAGATTCAAATCTTCTTCCGGTTTTCCAACCGCTTCACGGACCCAAGCGAAATACAGAATTTTCATCGTGTCACCTCGTTAAACGGCAAAAAATCGACAAACTGTCCATTATCAACCACTTCCGTATCTTCGTTCAATTCTAGTAATCCATCAGCATCAACTAAAGATGTTAAAATACCCGATCCTCCGCTATGAATTTTATGCGCCGTTAAGTGCCCTTTATCATCAGGTTGCACACGAACCCGGACCCATTCTTTACGGCCTAACTTTTTCGTATAATCAAATCCAATTTTGACAGAATACCTTACAGCTTCTGTAACCGAAGCTCCAGAAAGCATTAAAATAACGCCACGGGCTATGGTCATAAAAGTCACCATGGCCGCAACCGGATTACCGGGCAGGCCAATAAATGCAGCCGCTCCCAATTGACCCAAGGCAATAGGCCTACCGGGCTTAATGGCTAAACGCCATAAGTTGACGGTACCTTGCGAGCTGACAGCAGCCTTTACATGATCTTCCGAGCCAGCAGATACCCCCCCTGATGTGATCAACAAATCGTGGTTTTTCCCAGCCTCTTTAAGTGCTTCTGTTATAGTCGCTTCATCATCCGGCAAAATACCTATGTCGGTGACCGCACAGCCCAAATCGAGCAACTGAGCATGGGTCGAATAGCGGTTGGAATCATAAATACTACCGGCCGTAGCATCGCCCGACGGATCGCGCACCTCGTCACCGGTTGAAAATACAGCAACTTTAAGGCGCTTAAAAACGAACATTTCAGAACGTCCAACAGCCGCTGCCATGCCCACTTCTTGGGGTCGAAGGCGCGCACCTTTGTTTAATACTATATCACCCGTTTTGACATCTTCACCTTGCATTCGTCGGTTAGACCCTGATTTCAAGCCAGCGGGCAATACCACACTGTCACCATCTGTTTCACAATCTTCTTCCATATAAATAGTATCAGGGCCACCGTTAGCACATGTGGGCATGGGTGCTCCTGTAAAAATCTGATATGCTTCCCCACGCTTTGATTCGTGCTCCAACGGATGCCCAGCCGCAATCCGGCCCCCAACAACCAAGCGGGTGTCTTGGCTTGTGTCTAAATCATCAAAATAAACCGCATATCCATCTACCGCAGAATTATCGTGCGGCGGGACATCACGCCCGGCCTTTATATCTTCTGCCAAAATCCGTCCAATAGCATTAATCAAAGGCACTGTTTCTGTGCCAACAACAGTTGTTAAGCGACTGCGTAAATCGTCAAGCGCCTGGCCCAACGGGATTAATTCTCCACTAAAGGCAAAACAATCGTCTTTAAGCTGCGCCATTAATTTGACCTTTCGGCAATTCGCAATAATTGATAATAAACCGAGCAACAGCGCTCACATCGTTCAAATCAAGGACTGGAACGGTATCGATCAATAAGTCCTCATCCGTGGCAACGGCTGCCACAGACGGATCATTCATTGCAATGAGCTGCTTTCCTAATGATTGTCGAAAAACTTCTAATTTCGCATGGTAATGGCGTTTAAACCCCTCAATTAGGACCAAATCCACATCATCCATGCGGGCCAATAGCTCTTCAATGTGGGGCTCAGGCTGGTCTCGGTTTTCGTTTAACAAGGCCCAACGCTTGGTACCTGTAATTAACACCTGACTAGCACCTGCAACGCGGTGTTCATGGGAATCTTTACCAGGTTTATCAATATCAAAATTATGATGGGTATGTTTCATCGTTGAGACCCGATACCCCTGAGATATCAATTCTGGGATCAACTTGCGGATCAGCGTTGTTTTGCCGCTTCCACTCCATCCGATTAGACCAAAAATTTTCATATTCGCTTGTCTTAACCTGCCCCAATTATCATTTCATATTGACTTTAAACCCATGAGAATCATAAGTTGTCGGCTGTTGTATCAGAATCGGGCTCAGGTTTGATTTGACGCTTTGGTGACGGGGCGTGGTCGGTTTCCACAATATGGCGGATACCATGAACCAAATAATCGTATCCAGTGACCAAAGTTAATAACGCAGCGCCCCATAATCCACCGACACCAATTTCTGTCGTTGATACAGGGCCAAAATCAGGGCCGTTGGGTCCGACCATTAAAAACCCAAGCGCAAGCATCTGAATTCCAGTTTTCCACTTCGCCAATTTACTAACAGGAACGCTAACATCCACTTCGGCTAGAAATTCCCGTAAACCAGACACAAGAATTTCGCGACATAAAATAACGGCTGCAGGAAGAACCAACAATCCAGAGATACGGTCGATACCAACTAATGCCAAAAGCACTGCAGCTACCAACAACTTATCAGCTATTGGGTCAAGGAATCGGCCAAATGCCGATTGTTGGTGCCAGGCACGGGCCAGGTAGCCATCAAAAAAATCTGTAATGCAGGCATAAGTATAAGCACTAAAAGCCAACCAAATGCCCAAAGGGTCGTCAACAAACAAAAGCAGGCAAATTAAAACCGGGATCGATAAGATACGAGAAACAGTTAAAATATTAGGCAAGCCACGTAACATAAAAAAATCCACTCAAACTATCTAAAAAGCTAGTAATCTGCTTATAATCTAACTACCCATCAGGATGAAACCAATCATAAATTTTATTTGCCAACGCCTTGTTTATTCCCTTCGTCGCTTCAAGGTCAGTGCGGCCCGCTTGAGCAACGCCAACAGGCCCACCAAAATGATGCAATAGTGCTTTTTTGCGCTTAGCACCAACGCTTGGGATTTCATCTAAAACTGAGAGTGTTATGGCCTTCGATCTTTTCTGACGGTGGCTGCCAATGGCAAAACGATGTGCTTCATCGCGCAACCGCTGTAAAAAATAGAGTATCGGGTTCCTGGATTCCAGCTCAATCACCGGACTACCATTGGATAAATATATCCGTTCCCGGCCTGCATTACGGTCTGGACCTTTAGCAATGCCAGCAATCGCAATATCGTCAATGCCTAATTCTTCGAACACTTGCAACCCCATACTCAGCTGACCCTTGCCGCCATCTAACAGCACCAAATCAGGCCATTGCCCAGACGTCTTATCTGGGTCTTCACGCAAAGCTCTTGAGAAACGCCGGGTCAAAACTTCCTTCATCATCGCGTAATCATCACCCGCCGCGTAGCCCTCGCTCCTAGCATGGCTTTCCGTTGGAGCGGCTCCTTTAATGGTGAATTTACGATATGCATTTTTCATCAACCCCTCAGGCCCAGCAACGATCATACCACCCACCGCCTTGGCCCCTGAAATATGGCTGTTATCATAAACTTCTATACGTGCAGGCACACGGTCAAGTTTAAACACTTCTTGGACTCGTTCAAGCAAGCGAAGTTGCGTTGCACTTTCTGCCATTCTGCGCCCATGAGCCTCTTTTGCATTGTTCAAAGCATGATCAATCACTTTACGTTTATCACCACGCTGTGGGCATAAAATTTTCACATTTCGGTCAGCCCGAACAGTTAAAGCCTCTTGTAACAATACAAAATTCGGCACTTCGTGACTGGTGAAGATGGTTTTAGGCGGAATTGTTTTTGCATAAAACTGGGCAACGAACGCTTCTATAATATCAACTAATTCAGAATCATGGGCTTGGCTTGGAAAATAAGACCTGTTGCCATAGTTAGCACCGGTTCGGAAAAAGAACACTTGAATACAGGTCACGCCCCCTTCTTGATGGGCCGCAATCACATCCGCTTCGCCAATCCCTTGCATATTTATGTCTTGGCGGGCTTGGACCCGGGTTAAGGCCCGAATGCGGTCACGGTATTGAGCAGCGACCTCGAATTCAAGTTCATCGCTTGCTTCTTGCATTAAGGCCGCAAATTCCTTTTGAATGCTTTGCGAGCCACCAGACAAGAAGTTCTCGGCTTGAGATACTAAGGTCTGGTAGCCTTCACTGCTGACCTTATCGACGCACGGCGCTGCACAGCGCTTAATTTGATGCAACAAACACGGCCGCGTTCGATTGGCAAAAACAGCATCCGTACAAGTTCTAAGTAAAAATGCTCTTTGTAAAACAGCCAAAGTTTCATTTACAGCCCAAACAGAGGCAAAGGGACCAAAATAATCACCTTTTTTATTTTGCGCGCCTCGATGTTTCAAAATCTGGGGAAAATCGTGCCCCGCCGTCACCAGGATAAAAGGAAACGATTTATCATCACGCAGTAAGATATTGTACTTAGGCCGATATCTTTTAATTAAGTTAGATTCTAAAAGCAGGGCTTCTGCTTCCGTATGGGTTGTCACGAATTCCATTGATGCCGTTTCAGAAATCATCCGGCGAATTCGATTAGATTGGCGTTCGGGAGTAGTGTATGCAACAACTCGTTTTTTTAAATTTTTTGCTTTTCCAACATATAGAATATCACCCTTTGAGTTGATCATCCTATAGACACCCGGGCTGCTGGGCAAAGTTTTAAGATGTCCTTCGATAACGGGCACACCCCGTTGTTCACTAACCTGAATATCAGAGACTAGAGATGTTTTATTTATCAATGGTTGATTTTCGTTATGGCTCACAAATCGCTCTTATCACCGTTCAAGTTGTTATATTATATACTATTAAAATCTTTACACTTAACCTACGTTTAACTATCCACCGAACCTGTTGATAAGGTTGTTGAAAACCCTGTTAATTTTGCCTAGAGGCATAATATTACTATAGTTTTTGAGATTTGCCTAAAATTTGTGCAAATATTTAACTTATTGATTTTAAACAATTTTTTATATTAGACGTAATTATAGTTAAACTATAGACACATTCAGAAATATATGGCTCTAAAAACTATCTCGAATATGGCCCTGTGCACAAGTGGTTGCCGATGAATAAAGCTAATCCCTTAAAAAATAGACTTTTCTTTCCCTCAATTTACCTTTTTTAATGAGTATTGAAGCGTTCGATTTCAACACCAACGCTTTCAGCGCTAGCAATAATGTCTAATTTTTCCACACGCACACGCGCGCTAAACACTCGTTTATCTTGTAAACACATTTCTGCAATATTTTCAGCCAAAGTCTCAACTAAATTTATATGGCCAGCCGCAATGATAACTTCGACCCCTTTTGCCATGTCTTCATAGCTAATAACATTTCGAATATCATCATCAATCAGATGATCTCCTTCACCAACAGCTAAATCCAAGTTAATACGAACCCGTTGTTCGTGCTCTTTTTCATGTGTATAAATACCGATTGAACAACCAATGACCAAATCGCGGATGAAAACGTGTCTTATTTTACGAACGCCATCAGCAATCTGAAATTTGGATTGGTATCTTGTTTTTTTAGTCATTGCTGCTTCTCCTTGGTTGACCCCAGCCAGGCCACTCTTAAATTTTCCGACACTCTAAGGTTTGTCTGTTTCTGGTGTTTGTCCCAAGTGCTGACCGGAATCCAAAGCAATCATTTGCCCCGTCATGGTGGGCGATTGAAGTATAAACAAGACACCACGGCTGATATCTTGGGGAGTGACCTCACGCTTAAGGGGCACAGCATTAACTTCTTCGGCAAAATCTTCTACTGTCTGGTGTATGCTTTGCAAGGTTGGTCCGGGGCCAACGGCGTTTACCCGGATACGCGGTGCCAAAGATCGCGCTAACAACTGAGTGACGTTCCACAATCCCATTTTACTGAGCGTATAAGATGTAAATTGTGATGTTGGGTTCCATACCCGCTGGTCAACAATGTTAACGATTGAGCCATAGGCACCATTCGGAAGCCCCTTTGCCACGGACTGACTTAAAAGAAACGGAGCCCGTAAATTGACATCCATATGCCCATCCCACGAACTGATCGATACATCCAGTGCTGTGTCTGCTTCAAAAATAGACGCATTATTAATAAGGCTGGTAATTGGCCCTAACGCATCAACCAAAGCGTTATAGAGCAGCTTAACTTCCGCTTCAACGCTCAGGTCTGCTTTTATGGCAACAGCATTGACGCCAAAACCTTGAAGCTCTTCAACTAATTGCGCCGCTTGATCGTGAGATTGATTAAAATGAACACCAACGTTCCAACCCGCTTGCGCCAATTCAATCGCAATCGCGCGGCCAATACGTTTGGCAGCTCCAGTTATCAAAACATTTTGATTATCAGTAATCATCATAGGCCGGAGAATGGAGGAAGGCCCCGATTATTTCAACCTCTAACCCAATAGAGCCATCGTATTTTCAACGCCATACGCTTGTATCGATACATATCCAATATAGCACAACAACAAAACAGCGCCCGTAACCCGTGGGACGCGCCAGCCCAGAACAAGGACCGGGAAAAACACAGCGGTCGCACCAAACATAATCCATATATCGAAGGATAGGATTTGTTCAGGCACAGGAATGTTAGCAACGAGCCCTAAAACACCACCAGCACCCAAAAGATTGAAAAGATTAGAGCCAATCACATTGCCAATAGCAACCGCTGGGTGACCCCGAAAGGCCGCAACTAAGCAAGCGCCCAACTCAGGTAGCGATGTGCCCAAAGCAAACAACGTCAATCCAATGACCTCTTCCGATACCCCATAAATTCGAGCAATTTGCACCCCGCCTTGAACAAGCAAATCAGCGCCATAACCCAAGCCAATGAGCCCTGCGACAATCATCAAAAGAGTAACATACAGGGGTTTATGCTCCCCCTGAAAATCTTCCACTTCCTGTGCCACTTCTTCAATGGCTGCAGGGTCATGGCTATCGCGCCAATAAGAGGCCGCTAAAAAGCCAAAAAACCCGATCAATAATATAATACCTGCAAACTGGCCAAGATCACCATACAGACACAAACCGATGAACAATGCTGTACCACCAATCAGAACCCAGCCATCCAACAGGTTTGAGCCCGGATGCTCAACAATCGGCTTTAACAGACATGTCGCGCCAAAAATCAAAAGTACATTGGCAGTGTTAGATCCAACTAAATTACCAATCGCCAATCCAGAAGAACCTTCGAAAACAGCATTTAAGGAGACAACAAGTTCAGGCGCTGATGTTCCAACGGCAACAACCGTCATTCCGATGACCAACGGCGATATACCAAACCGATCCGCCAGGGACACAGCTCCACGAACCAAAATTTCAGCGGCTCCAACCAAAAGAACAAAGCCTGCTAAAACCTGAATATACATAATCATTCGTTGGCGATCCTTTCGGGGATATCCTTAAATTCATTCACGACGTTCTTATATACATCGCGCTTGAAGGGGACAATCAAATCCGGCACCTCATTTAGGTTCGCCCAACGCCATTCAGAAAATTCCGGTTTTTCATGTGTATTTAAATCAAAATCGTTGTCTGAGCCCTTAAACCGCAAAGCAAACCACTTTTGCGTTTGGCCTTTAAAGTGACCTTTATTGGTGTTGCGCAGCAGTTTCTCTGATAAGTCGTAATCGAACCAATGGGCGGATACCATAATAATTTCAGCATGGTCAGTCCCTGTTTCTTCCATCAATTCACGCATCACCGCATCCGCTGGGTCTTCCCCTGCATCAATGCCACCTTGTGGCATTTGCCATGCATAGTTTAGGAACTTATTCGTATCCTCAATGCGCTTACCAAGCCAAACTTGGCCTTGATCATTAAAAAGCACAGCACCCACACACGGACGATAATACCCAAATTTCGACGAATTGGACTTTGATGAGGTCATTATTCAATAATCTGCTTATTTGCTAAATTCGAGACAGGTACCAATGTCAACTTACGCTGTTCCATGCTTTTTATCCATATTAACAAACGCTCGATCGTATTTGGATAGGCATGAACAATAGCGACGGCTGCAGCTTGTTGGCGAACCAACTTATCAAGCCTTTGAAGCTTTTGATCCATGGCACGACGGGAGGGTGGCTCATCTAAATAGACATTGCTAAAAGCTTTTGGCAGTTCAATCTTCGATGCAATTCTGCGGGCTTCCGAATTTCCGCCGCCGCCATCAACAAACATCAATCCCCGGTTTTTAATTTCCTTTAATACCGTTAACAACTGGCCTTCTGCTTTGTTAAATTTAGATCCCATAACCGATAGCAATCCAACATAGCCGCTCATTTTTGACATTACGAGATTTAGATTGTGAATGTTATCCTTTACTTGAAGCTGCGTATTTAAAGCCAAAGGTCCTGCATCTTCTGCTGGAAAGTTAGCACTTTCCATGGGGAGCTCTAAAAATACCTCGTGCCCTGAAAGCCGAGCACGCAACATCCAATCGTTCAAATCAGGCACGTAGGGTGAAAAAGCTAAACTGACTTCGCCTGGCAGTTTTTTAATAGCAGCCATTGTAGCGGCACGGCTAAAACCGAGACCTTTGACAATGAACGCGACTTTAGGGTTTGCTGTTTTCTCAATAAATGGTCGGGCGTAAACTTGCCATGGTAGGCGTCCCTCAGGGCCAATAATCGGCAGTCGATTACCGTTGTCTATAGGCTCCAATTCTAAAAGCTGCTTGATTGGGGCTGATGCCAATGGGATGACTTTTGTCTGATCTGGTAATTTCCTGTAAGAGACAGAGGTAACAGAAGGAACAACCAAACCCTGCCCTGTATCAACCATCGCTTTTCCAGCTGCGGCATTTAACGAGCCACCTTCTGCCGCTCCCCCCATGATCGAAGATAAACCAATCTCTTCTGCTGCCTCTTTAGTAGGTGCGGAAGCGGGTGCAGGTACTTTTTCTGGGGCACGCGTTGCGTTGCCTTCTAAAGGGGGTGTCAATCCACTGGCACCTAAAGCATTTAGGCCGCCACTTTTACTTGCCTTTTTCGGTGGGATTGTCATGGCAAATGATGCATCTCTTGATTGCAGCTGTCCGCTGTGTTCGGCATTCGGATCGCTATCAGTACTGGCTAAGTACCAATACCCAGCACCGCCAACACCCCCAAGCAGAAGCACAGCGATGCCTGCAAAAACAAACTTCATTGAGCTTTTCCGCCCCTGTTCGTCATCACTTTTAGGGTCTACGCCGTCGTCATCATCGAAGCCATCGTCACCAAACTCGTGGATTCCCAATTCGTCATCATTACCAATTGATAAATCTTGATCCGAGTTTTCCTCTAACTCTAACTCCACATCTTCCGGATTAGCATCCACTTCTGGAGGAATAGTCTCGTCAAATTCCACCGCTAATATTGCATCGTTGGGGTTATCCTCCATACCCACTGATTCGGTATCATCATCGATATCAATATCTTCGTCATCATTGGTTTTTTTACGTTTGAAAAAATCTAAAAGACCCACAATACCCCTCGCGCAAGATGAATTCTAAAACAAAACCCTAGTTCGCTTTTGTCTCTGCATTTGCAATAAACAAAGAAACACCGTTGATCAAATCAAGGGCCCGCGTCAATTGATAATCAACAGGAACCTCTTCAGCTTTATCATCCTTGGTCGATTTTTCGTCCTTCGTGTCCTTACCCTCAGATGTTTCTTTTTCATTGTCGTTCTTCAAAGCACCCTTTAAATCAGCTTCGCGGCGTTCTTCCTTTCTGCCAATTGTCTCGATCTTTGCTGGCTCAACAAGGATATCAGGTGTTACCCCCTCGCCTTGAATAGATCGCCCTGAAGGGGTAAAGTACCGGGCTGTCGTCAATCGCATAGCCCCATGGCCCGGTAACGGCATAATCGTTTGCACAGACCCTTTACCAAATGATTGGGTGCCTAATATAACAGCTCTTTTGTGGTCTTGTAAGGCCCCAGCAACTATTTCAGATGCCGATGCAGACCCTCCGTTAATAAGAACAACAACCGGCTTCCCATTGGCCAAATCACCGGGGCGCGCACTAAACCGGCTGGTGTCTTCAGCGTTTCTGGAGCGGGTGGAGACAATTTCACCACGCTCTAAAAAGGAGTCAGAAACGGCAATTGCTTGATCCAAGAGCCCGCCCGGATTGTTCCGTAAATCCAAAACAATTCCAAGCAAGTCATCGCCCAATTCTTTGTCAAACTTATCAACCGCTTTTTTCAGGCCTGAATTAGATTGTTCGGTAAAGGATGTAATCCGTACATAGCCAATTTTACCTTCAAGTCGTGATCGGATCGACGTAATTTTAATAACCGCCCGGGTGACCGTGACATCAAAGGGGTCTGGAGTGCCTTTGCGGCGTATCGTCAACTTGATATCGACCCCAACTTTACCACGCATTTTTTCAACGGCATCTTGCAAAGTCATCCCTTGCACCATTTCTCCGTCCAAATGGGTAATATAATCCCCGGCCTCGATCCCGGCCCG
>CALJEW010000055.1 GCA_938074585.1 uncultured Rhodospirillales bacterium
CCAACAAAGATCTTTAATACTTATAGGAAAACGGCAAATAAGATGTTGTTGTCTTGGACAATTCTGGCGATGACTAAAGGATAAGCCTCATCTAAAAGGCTCAAAGAAATTGAATTCCAGCCTTTATAAACATATTTTATACAGCGCTATTGTGCGCGCCTTTGTCGATAAACCCCGAATTCTGTTGTTTGACGAAGCGAATGTGGCGATGGATGGGGCTGGTGATGCAAAGCTGCGTGGGTTGTTGGAACGCTTGCGGGGCAGAGTTACAATGATTTTGGTGACGTCGCGGCCACTCATGATGAATTTATCCGACTTCGTTTATAATATTGTTGATGGTTCCCTTATTCAGCGCGGCGGTGATGCAGGCCAGTTGAGACAACCTTCAAGTCAGGTGGTGCCAACATGATTAAACTTAAACTTGTTAAAATTGAAGCTCTAGACGAACCTGATTCAAAGGTTGCAGACGCGCGTGACACTTGTATTTTGGAAAAAGAAGCACCGCGTCCAATACCTGAGGAGCGCATACTAGACTGCAATGATTATGCAGTCCCAAAGTCAGTCCCAAAGCCTGAATTAAAACCAGAATCAAAAAAGCCAAAGGATCTGCCGCAATTAGTTAAAATTGAATCTGTTGACGAACCAGATTTAAAGTTTGCAGATGCGCGTGACACTCGCATTTTGGCAAAAGAAGCACCGCATCCAGTACCTGAGGAGCGTGGACCAGACTGCAACGATTTTGCAGCCCCAAAGTCAGCCCCAAAGCCTGCTCGTAAATCTGAATTAACACCAAAATCAAAAAAGCCAAAACTTTTGCCACCTCGGTTACGAAACTTGAAGCAAAAAGAGGTGCCCGCCACCCTAGAAACGCCAAAACAAGCGGAACAAGTTGCTCCAATGGCTCCAACTGTGCCATCACAGCCCAAACCTATGCCCAATTCAGTCCCAAAACCAGCTGGAGGCTCTGGATTAATTAGGTGGAAAATGATTGCTATTCCCATGGTTATATGTGGGTTTTTGGGATGGGCCCAAATTACCAACGTTGATGAATTCGCAGTTACCTCAGGTAAACTTGTTCCAACGGGCCAAGTGCAAGTCATTCAGCACCTTGAAGGGGGCATTATTTCAGAGATTCTGATTGATGAGGGTGAAGTCATCAAAGCTGAACAGGTCTTAATTCGCTTGGACCCAGCGAATGCACAAATTGAGCTTAACCAAATGAAATCTCGCCAAGCAGCCCTTACCCTAAAAGCTGAGCGGTTGAGTGCCGTCGAAACCGAACGGGAACCTGATTTCACAATTTTTGGCAACGAGTACAAAAATTTGGTCAATGATCAGTATGCGGTATATCAAAGTCAAATTGAGGCGAGTGAAAAACGCAGCGAAGTTGTGGTAGCAGAAATTGAGCTAAAAAAACAAGAGCTCACTCTTTTTGATGAGCGAGTGGAAACAGCATCGAAAAGAGCAGACTTATTATTAGAAGAGCTGGTTTTGCGAGAAAGCCTGTACAAAGAAGGGCTGACAACAAAAATAGTATATTTGGGTATTAAGCGTCAGGTTAATGATGCCCGGGTCGAGTTGTCGAATATGGTTGTCGAACGTAGGCGAATTAGTGAAAGCTTAGAAGAATCACGAGACATGCTACGTGAACTTGATACCAATGAAAAGGAACAAGCGCTGACCCAAATGGGCGTTGCTACCAACGAGCTGGCGCAGGTTAACTCGTTGCTTGATAAGCTTTATGATAGGGTTCGCCGATTGATAATTCTTTCGCCTATTGATGGCATTATTAAAGGGCTGAAAGTTCATGCCGCGGGGGAGGTGATCTCAGCGGGTGCTATCATTCTAGAAATTGTGCCTTTGAATGAAGAGCTGTTGGTCGAAACGCAGATTACCACCCGTGACGTAGGCCATGTTAAAATTGGGCAACTGGCTACCATTAAAGTGACAGCCTATGATTATCAACGCTATGGTAGTATATCTGGCCAACTGAAAGAGATATCTACATCAACTTTTTTAGATGAGCAAGGCGATCTTTATTATAAAGGTGTCATTTCGATGGATCGGGATTACGTTGGCAATGATCCACAAGTGAACAAGGTTTTACCGGGCATGACAGTTCAAGCCGATATCAAAACTGGGCGCAAAACACTTCTTGAATATTTACTGAAACCTATTGTTAGCTCCATTAAAAACGGATTCCGCGAACGTTAATCAGGTTCTCGTTCTCTGATATATAGCGATTGCGCCGTCGATAATTCGTCTGGTTTCTGACCATAACTTAAGTTTTGTGATTTCGTACCTTGAAAACCATTTAGCATCCATTGCATCACTACCGGCTTTTAAGGTGCCACCGGTTACAATGACGCAGGCATCAATTAGGGTGTAGTGGTATTGGGGCCGTCCGTTGGGGTCACGATTGATGGAATCAACGACATCAATAATTTCTAAAACTTGAACATCTAACCCAGTTTCTTCTTTAACTTCACGAATAAGCCCTTCTTTTACAGTCTCTCCTAAATCCTGAGCGCCCCCAGGCAAGCTCCATGCGCCCATACGGGGGGGCTTCCCTCTTTTTATCAACACGACCCCTTTGGGGCCAACGATCACAGCCCCAAGGCCGACAATGGGGCGTTTTGGATATTCACGGTCTGTCATGTTTAGGAACTGCCTTTACTCATACGGTGGCGGTTTGTATTATTTGTCAGATAAATAATATTATATTTTAGGGCTGAATAGAAAAGCCAATTTCTTTTGTACGAACCACACAGATGGAAAATATGGAAACCCCCCCCCGCGATCCGAAGACTATGTCTCGCTCAGCTGAAGATGTTGATGCTGAAACCCAAGCGGGGCAAAAAACACAACACAGGCTCGGGTTTGGGCAACGTGTACGGGCATATTTCCTCACAGGAATTTTGATTACTGCACCGCTTTTTATTACAGGCTATTTGGCGTGGTTATTTATTGGTTTTGTCGACGCAAAAGTAACCCCACTTTTACCCGAGCAATATAATCCTGAAAGCTATTTGCCTTTTGGTGTGCCAGGGCTAGGTTTGATTATTCTTTTTGTTTTTCTGACTATTGTTGGGGCCGTGACGGCGGGATTTTTTGGCAAACTTTGGCTTCGCTTTACGGAACGTCTTCTTAACCGAATGCCGGTTGTGCGTAATATTTATAGTGCGGTTAAACAAATTTTAGAAACTGTTTTAGCTCAGCAATCTAGTGCTTTTCGTGAAGCTGTTCTGGTTGAATACCCACGCCGGGGATTGTGGGCGATTGCTTTCATTACGGGCCGTACAGAAGGCGAGGTTCAAAACGTTACAGAAGAAGAGTGCATAAACATTTTCTTACCAACAACGCCAAATCCAACGTCTGGGTTTTTGTTGTTCGTTCCAAAAAAAGATTTAATTTCACTCAGTATGAGCACCGAAGAAGCCATTAAAATGGTAATTTCAGGGGGGATTATTACGCCACCTGATTTGCGTACGCAAAAACAAAAAAACACAATCATGACCTCGGCCCATGTTTATGAAAATCTTGAGGTGTTGCGTGAAGCTGATCGAGTACCGATTCTTATTCAAAAAGATCAGCGTCCAAATGATAGGCAAGATGTTGTAAATAAAGGGACCGAAGATTGTTAAGGGCAGGGCCCTTAAAAACAATTAAGAATAAATTTTTGAAATTTGGTCCTGTAAATTTCATTTTTAAAACGTAGCTGAATATTGTTGGCTGAATTAGAACCTGTTGTGGGTTTATCAATGTTAAGGTCATAGTAAAATGAGCAGTTTTTATATAGCCATTTTTCTATGCGTTGGCTGTCGCCTGTGTAGTTATACTGAATATTATATCTAAATTGTGAGAAATCAGTTATTTTTTTAGTTAATCATGGAGGGGATGGTTGTTGTCCGTCACTCTACTTGCTTCCCCCATCGTTAGTTGTTAATTTGTAACAATGTAATAATACTAAAATTAGCGGAGTGTGTGTTGGCCAGTTTGAATAAAATTCAGCCTCGAGACAAAGTTTAAGGTTAAAGAAGATTACGTTTATCCTGATCGTAGGTTGAGAACTGCAGAATCACAGTTGAACAAATATAATAGTGTACGAATGGCTTGCCCGCGCTCGCTTTCTAAATGAGGATCGCGCTGAAGAAAAAGGGCTGCATCGTCGCGTGCTATGGCTAAAAGTTCGCTGTGGGAGGTTAAATCAGCCATTCTAAATTCAGCTATTCCGCTTTGTCGTGTCCCTAATAATTCGCCTGCACCGCGTAATTTTAAGTCTTCTTCCGCAATGACAAACCCGTCTTCCGTTTCGCGCATAATTTTAAGCCGGGCTTTAGCTGTTTCACTCAGGGGTTGAGCGTAGAGTAACAAACAATTCGATTCAGCGTCTCCCCGTCCGATACGACCCCGAAGTTGGTGTAATTGGGCCAAGCCAAAGCGCTCGGCATGTTCGATCACCATGACCGTCGCGTCGGGAACATCTACACCCACTTCAATAACCGTTGTTGCCACCAAAACTTTAACGTCACCGTTGATAAACGCCACCATTGCTGCATCTTTTTCGGCTGCCTTCATGCGGCCATGGATCAAGCCCACTTGTGATCCAAAAACTTGCGACAAATGCACGTGGCGGTCTTCGGCGGCAGCTAAATCAAACTTTTCGGATTCTTCAACCAACGGACAAACCCAAAAGACTTTGGCTCCTTGTTGCAATGAACGCCCAATCCCTTGCACAACATCATCCATGCGCTGGATGTTCAAAACTCGAGTGTCGATAGGCTTGCGGCCGATCGGTTTTTCCATTAACCGCGATACATCCATATCACCATAAGCGGTTAACATCAGCGTTCGTGGGATTGGAGTTGCTGTCATCACCAACACATCAACACCGGTACCCTTAGCTGCCAACTGTAAGCGCTGGTGAACCCCGAAGCGGTGCTGCTCGTCAATAACGGCAAAGCCTAAATTATTGAAAGAAATACCGTTTTGGAAGAGCGCATGGGTGCCAATGGCTATTTTCGCTTCGCCGGATGCTAATTTATCAAGAATTAATTGGCGCGGTTTTCCCTTGTCGCGACCCGTTAATGCAACAACCTCAATCCCGACCTTTTCAGCTAAAGGGGCAATGGTCGCCAAATGTTGGCGGGCTAATACTTCCGTGGGGGCCATCAAAACAGTTTGGCATCCCGCTTCAATAGCTGTTGCCATGGCAAGCAATGCAACCACTGTTTTTCCGCTTCCAACGTCACCTTGAAGCAATCGAAGCATGCGGGTTTCTGACCTCATATCGGCTGAGATTTCGGCCAATGCAATTGTTTGGGCATTGGTAAGTTGGAACGGTAAATGCAATGAAATAGACTTATATAAGTGCCCGTTGCCTAAATACGCGCGGCCCTTAATATTTTTCATCTCGCGCCGCATGATTGCCAGTGCCAATTGATTAGCCAACAATTCATCATAAGCTAGCCGGGTGCGGGCATCTGAATTGTGGGCTAAATCTTCTTCTGATTTGGGGTTGTGGGCGGTAATGAGAGCCGGTTTCCACTCAAGCCACTTTTCCCGTGCCATCAACGATGGATCAATCCATTCTGTTAAATCTGGCACTTGATCAAGTGCTCCATTTACCGCTTTGGTTATGGTTTTTAGGTTTAATCCAGCGGTTAAGGGATATACTGCTTCAACGGCTTTGAGTTGGTCAATTTCAGCCAATGTTCCAATGTGGTCCGGGTGGGTCATTTGCAAGCCGTTGCCAAAGGTCTCTAGTTTTCCGCTAATCACCCGTATTTCGTTTACTGGTAGATTTTTTTGTAGATAATCTTCGTGGGCATTAAAGAACACTAAATCAATTTTACCGTTATCATCGCCACAGGTCACTTTATAGGGCATGCGGCGGTTGGCGGGTTTTTTATGGGCAAGCACTGTCACGGTCAGGGTGGCTATAACGCCGGGTTGGGCGTCTGCAATGTTGGGCGCATATCGGCGATCATTCAGGGCAAACGGCAGATGCCAACATAAATCAACGATTTGGGAGCCTGCAATTTTTTCAATCAAAGTGGTAATGCGCGGCCCTACACCTTTTAAGGATGTGATCGGTTTAAAAAGTGAAAAAAGAATTTCTGGGCGCATGGGATCCGTTGGTGCTGACAAGGGGGAGAAAACTGAGTATATCCTAGAGCGACTAATACCCGCAACAACACATATTTGATGAGATATATATAAAATGGATGCCCGGCGTAAAAAACTCATATTTCAAAGCCAACATTGCGGCTTTAAAGAGAACGATATTTTGTTAGGTCAATTTGCCCTTGATCATATTAAAGAGATGTCTGATCAGCAGTTAGATTTGTTTGAAGCCTTGTTGTTAGAAAACGATCACGATATTTACGGCTGGATCACTGGCCAACAAAAACTAGCACCTCACGTTGACCATGACGTTATGTTAGCCCTTATTACATTTAAAAATGCAAGATAACAGATTAAGTATGACACAAATATTACCGGAAGAGCCCGGACGAACGCATATATCTGCTGCCCCAGAAGGGTTGGACGCGCGCATTGTTGGCGATGAAGCATCAGAAGGGCGCGATATTATTTTTGTTGCCCGTGATGATGTTGGGCTCGCGCGGTTCGTTCAAAACATGTTGTTTTTTGCGCCCCAAATTGAATGTTTACAATTTCCGGCGTGGGACTGTTTGCCGTATGATCGGGTCTCGCCACGCAATGATATTGTCAGCACTCGAATTGATACTTTGTGCCGACTACTGGACCCTAAACCTGCCAAATCCGGGCGTATACTCGCGACTACGGTTTCTTCTTTTTTACAGCGTGTCCCGGCCCGTTCTAGCTTTCAAGATGCCCGCTTTGAAGCAACGATTGGTGACCGAATTGACCCCAAAGCTTTAACACGCTTTCTGGATAGCAATGGTTATGCTCGGGTTGATACGGTTATGGAGTCCGGTGAATATGCGGTTCGGGGCGGTATTATTGATGCCTTTCCTTCGGGCTCAGAACATCCGTTCAGGTTGGATTTCTTTGGCGATGAGTTAGATCGCTTACGTTCTTTCGATCCGATTTCTCAACGATCCGAAGGCGATACGACAAAAGGCATCAACAGCCTAACATTTCGCCCGGTCAGTGAAGTTGTTTTAACGACCAAAACGATTGAGAGCTTCCGATCCAATTACCGCACGACATTTGGCCGGGCGGGGGATAATGACCCGTTGTATGCCGCCATTTCAGAAGGGCAGCGCCACATTGGAATGGAGCATTGGTTGCCATTGTTTTATGATAATCTAGAAACACTTTCTGATTATATGCCCGATGCGGCGGTGTTTTTAGATCATCAATCTGAAGAATCCCGCGATGGTCGGTTTGATTTGGTTCACGAATACTTTTCAGCCCGCCAAATTTTTAACGAATCCAAATCTTCGTCTTCTGGCGATGTCAGCGGAGCACCTTATTACCCGATTAATCCTGAGACGTTATATTTAAACGAACAACATTGGAATGAAGCCCTGGCAGGGCGTCGGATTGGGTATTTTTCACCCTTTGCCGCTCCTGAAGACGATGGAAACTATAAAGATGCGGGTGGGCATGGCGGTAAGGACTTTGCCGATGTGCGGGTTCAGCCAAATGTCAGTGTGTATGATGCGGTCCATGAGTATGTAAATTCTGAAATTAAATTAGGACAGCGCGTTGTTATTGGTGCTTATTCAGATGGGTCCCTCGATCGTTTGCGCAATGTGTTGGCTGAACATGGGCTTGTCGACACGGTTGTTGTTCAAAACTGGGAAGACGCATCGAAACAAGATGCCCGTCTGTGTGCCTTTAGTCTTATAGAGCTCGAGCGTGGTTTCTCTGTTGCTGGTCTAACGCTTCTGACTGAACAAGATATTCTGGGCGATCGCATGAGCCGCCCGGCGCGCCACCGGATCAAGGCTGAAAACTTCATTGCCGAAGCCTCATCTTTGATCGAAGGCGACATGGTTGTTCATATGGAACACGGCATTGGCCAATTTGATGGGCTTGAGGCCATTCAAGTGGGTGGCGCGCCGCACGACTGTTTGCGCTTGATTTACGCGGGTGGCGATAAGCTGTTTTTGCCGGTCGAAAATATTGAAATGATCTCGCGTTATGGTTCTGAAGATGTTGGTGCGAATTTAGACCGCTTAGGCGGAGCCGCATGGCAAGCCCGCAAAGCCAAAATGAAGGCCCGAATTCGCGATATGGCTGACAAATTAATTGCTGTGGCC
>CALJEW010000056.1 GCA_938074585.1 uncultured Rhodospirillales bacterium
TTGTTTTAAAATATATCGAAATTATATGGCAGGGTTTCCCCAGCCGTATATGAATAGAAAAAGGGCCACACCTTTATGGGGTGCGGCACTTTTATGTCTAAAGGGTCTCATCTCGATTTAATAACCAATCGCACTTCCGTCTTTACGCGGGTCAGAGCCACCAGCAAGCGTGCCGTTGTCCCAATCAATCATAATTGCTTGTGAACCGCCAATTGGTTTTGCCGGAGAAATGACGTTGTGCCCTAAAGCTTGGATAGCAGCTTTTGTTTCGTCACTAAATCCACTTTCCATCTCAACATCGTTGGTTCCGGGTATAGGGAACAAACGCGGGCGGTCTTGCGCTTCTTGGATGTTATCCCCGTACTCAAATAAACGGCTTAAGAAGTGCATATGACCATGAGATTGGTAATGCCCGCCCATAACACCAAATGGCATAACGGCGCGACCATCTTTATAAGCCATACCCGGAATGATCGTGTGAAGGGGGCGTTTGTTTGGTGCAATGCAATTGGGGTGGTTTGGATTAAGCACAAACCCTTGCCCGCGGTTGGTTAACATAACCCCAGATTGAGGTGCTAATTGAGCACTACCAAAATTGCTGAATAGGGTATTGATAAAGCTACAGCAATTGCGATCTTTATCAACAACACTAATATAAACGGTATCTTCGTGTTTTGGTAATGTGACCGCTGGTAAATCGACAAGTGCCCGCTCAGGATTAATTTTAGAGCGTAAATCATCGGCGTGTGCCTGAGATAACATTTTTTCAACAGGTATAAATGATTGCGTTGGGTCCGCAAGGGTTGCATCCCTATCGTAATACGCAAGGCGACTTGCTTCAATTTCTAAATGAAGGCGTGCCACAGAATCAGCTTCATGTTGGGATGGATCGAACCCAGACATAATATTCATCATTAATAAGGCAATGATGCCCTGACCATTCGGTGGGCATTCATAAATATCATGACCACGGAAATGGGTTTTGATTGGAGTCACATAATCGCCTTTGGCGTTGGCAAAATCTTCCATGGTGTGTAAGCCACCTAGGCTTTGCAGGTAGCTGACCATGTCTTCAGCTACTTCACCCGTATAGAACGCATCACGCCCATGTCTTGAGATCTTTTCCATGGTTGCAGCTAATTCTGGCTGATGATGGACATCGCCTGGGTTCATCGCCGCGCCATTCGGCAAAAACCGTTTGCGGGCGTTGGCATCGTTGTTAAGTAAATCAAATTGTGAGTGCCAATCAATACTGACGCGCTCTGTAATTGCATACCCATTTTTTGCAAAATCAATCGCAGGGGCTAGTAATTCAGCTAGTTCCATTGTGCCGTGGTCTCTGCTTAGTTGATACCAGGCATCAATGACACCTGGTATAATTACAGAGTGAGGAGATTGACGCTCAATGCTTGTGATCCCTTGGGATTGATACCATTCTGCTGTTGCAGCAGCAGGGGCGCGGCCTGAGCCATTGAAGGCAAAAGGTGTTTTTGCTCCGTTTGGGGAATAAAGACAGAAATTATCGCCCCCGATTCCGGTTGATTCTGGTTCAACAACACATTGCACAGCACATGCGGCAATTGCGGCATCCATTGCGTTCCCGCTTTTTTTAAGAATCTCAACCGCTGTCATAGATGCCATTACGTGAGATGTAGATGCCATTCCATTACGCGAACGAACAACGGAGCGGCCGGGGAGGTCAAGATTTCGCAATATAATATCCTTCACAAGAAAGCTATTTCATAATAATTAAAATTCACTGTGGATTCAAAAGTTATTTGGGATAAGGTATACCACGAGATCAAAACATGGCAAGATATCGTAAAACCTGTTATGGTGATATATTAAAAAAGTGCTGTATTTTTGCGACTGAAAGGCTCTAATTGCCTTTTAGCGCTATAATTAGGAGAAATATAATGAAAAAGAAGATTTTAAACTATTTGTTTGCGGGTGTTGCAGCCGTTGGTTTATCCTCAGCAGCTACGTCAGTTCAAGCTGTAGATTTGCCATGTAAAACGGCTAAATTGATTGTTCCTTGGGGCGCCGGTGGCGGAACACATATTTTGTTCACTTTGATTGAAAAAACCATTTCAACTTTGGATGTGAAAACAAAGTTGAAAGTTGTTACAATTGGTGGCCAGGGTGGAAACAAGGGCGCTAAAGAAGCTCATAACTCTAAGCCAGATGGTTGCACCTTGTTTGCTATTCACCAAAGTGCATTCACAAGTTACCTAAACGGTCGTATCGATTACCACTACAATGGTTTTGAGCCGATCGCTATGGTTACCTCAACACCTGATATTGTTGGTGCGTCAACTACGATGCCGTGGAATAATTTTGCCGACATGAAAAAAGCTGTTTTGGCGGATCCAGGAAAATACACCGTTGGTGCTACGTTCGGATCAACCAGCCAATTCTATTGGCAGGTACTAGAATCCAAAACAGGCATGAAGTTCAAGTACGTTCCATATGACGGAACTGCACAACGGACTAAAGCTTTGTTGTCAGGTACAATTAACCTAGGTGGCATTAACGTTGCTGCTAACCGTAAGCACATTGAAGGTAAGTCTGTTAAGGCATTCGCTATTGCAGCGGCAAAACGTTCTTCATTCTTTCCAGATTTGCCAACTCTTAAAGAGCTAGGCGTCGATATGGTTTATGCGCTTGATCGTGGTATTGTTGCTCCATTGGGCACATCACCAGATGCAATTAACTATTGGGCTGACGTTCTTAAGCAAGCAACTCAAGATGCTGGCTTACAAAAAGCAATTGCAGCTAAGGGTACAGACCTTGTTTTCGTAGGGCCAAAGCCTTACGCAGCTTGGGCTAAGAAAACCTACGCTGAGCACGAAAAAATTGCTATCGCTACGGGAGCATGGAAAAAGAAATAATTTCTTGCTTGTTTAAATAAGTGATCATAGTCCGGGTGAGCAATCATCCGGACTATGTCATTCTATAATTCCTTTAAGATGAGGCCTTCTTATGAGACGTCTAAATCAAGACGCGGTAATTGCAATTTTTTTACTTTTAGCGAGCGGCATTCTTTTCTGGTCAACGTTTAGTATTCGAACACCTGACTACGGCGTTCTTACTCCTGCAGCATGGCCCCGGGTTATTATTTTTGCATTGGCTTTATTAAGCTTTTTATACCTGATCCAATCTTTGAAAAAAGGTGTGGATGACAACGCGGTTGCTGATCGCGAGCCTGGACTTAAAAGCTGGCTCGTCTATTGGCAAAACCCAATTTATTGTTTTGCATTCTTTTTAACTTACCTTCTGACCCTACCTGTTTTAGGCAGCCTAATCGGGGGTGTTTTATTTGTTTTCATTTTGATGAGCATTTTGGGTGGGGTCTCTAAAGAAAAGATTGTGACACACGCAGCCCTATCTTTGGCGACGGTTGGTGGGATGTGGTGTATTTTTACCTTTGGCCTTGAAGTTATTTTGCCTCAGGGCATGATTTTTTCTGCGTTTTGATTTGACGGGATTTGAGACTTGGTTATTGAGAACGTACTAGCAGCATTAAACGAACTGGCGACGGTTCAAACGTTCATTTTAATGGTAATTGGTGTCGCGGGGGGGTTGATAGCGGGTGCCATTCCGGGCTTTACGATTGCCATGGCAGTTGTCCTTACATTACCGTTCACATTTGGCATGCCCGCTGTTCAAGGGATTGCGACCATGGTCAGCGTCCTTGTTGGTGGTTTGTCAGGCGGGCTTATGGCCGGTATTTTGACGGGTATTCCTGGAACGCCGTCATCTGTCGCGACCACATTTGATGGACATCCAATGGCAAAGGAGGGTCAAGCCGGTTTGGCTTTGGGTATTGGCGTTTGGTCATCGTTCTTTGGCGGCATAATTAGTGCAATACTTCTTATGACTTTGGCTCCACAACTGGCGAACATTGGTCTTGAGTTCCAGCCGTGGGACTATTTCATGCTTGTGATGTTTGCTTTAACAATTACGGCATCATTGGCGGGCAAAAATCTAATCAAAGGATTAATCGCTGGTGTGGTTGGCTTGTTGGTTCGCACCGTAGGCGAAGATGAAGCCGTCGGTATGGCTCGTTTAAACTTTGGTAACGATGCTTTGTTACAAGGTTTTGATTTCATCGCGGTTCTTATTGGTCTGTTTGCATTTTCACGTTTGCTTCATGATGTTCGCGACCCTGTGTCTGCTCGAAAAAGGCTTTCCGCTGGTACTGGCAATGGAAATATTAGTGTTGCGATTGAACACTTGGCGGCAATCAAAATTATCTTCAAGCACTGGACACTTCTTATTCGCTCATCTTTAATTGGCGTATTCACGGGCGTGCTTCCGGGTGCGGGTGGTTCAATTGCTAATATTTTGGCGTATGACCAAGCTAAAAAAACATCCAAAACACCAAGCAAGTTTGGTACCGGAACTCCAGAAGGCATCATTGCCCCTGAAAGCTCAAACAATGCGGTTGAAGGCGGCGCGTTAATGACGCTTATGGCGCTTGGCATACCGGGCGATGTAACCGCAGCCGTTATGTTAGGAGCGTTGCTTGTTCATGATATCGTACCCAGCCCAACCTTCATAACAGAAGAGCCTGTTCTGGCCTATTCAATATTCTTATCATTCTTCGGTGCGACGTTCATGATGTTGGGGTTGCAGTCGGGCATGCTTCGTATTTTTGTTTTGGTTACCCGTGTTCGTATGTACATGTTGGCTGCAATTATTTTGGGGCTGTGTGGAATTGGCGTTTATGCCATTCATAATGTTGAATTTGATTTATGGACATTGCTGTGGTTTGGTATTCTTGGTGTTTTGATGCGCCAATTTGGCTTCCCTTTAGCGCCTATGATTTTGGGTGTTGTGCTGGGTAATATTGCGGAGCTTAACTTAGCCCGTGCCATGGCGATAACGACAGATCTAACGCTTTTTGTGACCCGCCCATGGGCATTGTTCTTCCTGATTATTGCTATCTTTTCATCAGCTTTCCCCATATATCAAGTTTATCGGGGCGCCAAAAAGTGGACGATGTTCTATCTACCAGTGGCATGTTTCGCAGTCTCCGGACCGTTGTTTATGATGGGCGGAGTTCCACGAACAACGCTGGCTGCTGTTGTCGTTTTATTCGGCGCTTATACCCTTTGGCGTAGGCAACAAGCTGGCTGGGTTTTCGAATAGGCAACAAGCCGGCTGGGTTTTCGAACGTGATGAAGAAGAAATTGATGAACCACAAATGTCTGAAGGAAAATAAGTTAATGGAATGGTGGCAAGAAATTTACAAAGCAATAAAGGACGCTAATGTTCGGCAAGTTGCTTATGTCCCAGACGCAGGGCACGCAAAATTAATACAAGCGTGTGTAGATGATGATGAAATAACAACAATTTCGCTTACGACTGAAGAAGAAGGTATCGCTGTTCTTTCTGGTGCTTGGTTGGGCGGCGATCGGGGCGTTTTGCTAATGCAATCGTCTGGTGTTGGTAATTGCGTTAATATGTTTTCGTTAGCAAAAACTTGCCAGTTCCCAATGGCTCTGTTCATAACGATGCGGGGGCAGTGGAAAGAGTTTAATCCTTGGCAGTTACCTATGGGATCAACAACGGAACCAACGCTCGAACTTGCGGGGTTCTCTGTTAATACGGCTGAAGATCCAAACGATGTTGCAGATTTTGCAGCAGCTACATTACACCACGCTTTTGTTGGTGGTGAAATGTCTGCGTTGTTGCTTCATCAGAAGCTTACTCCTGTTAAAACGTTTGGAAAGTAGGATACATCATGACTTTAGACGCACAAAACTTTGCACTTCGACGCCGTGATATTGTTTCAGAACTGCTTAAAGGTCGTGGCGATATGCTTGTCGTTGCTGGCCTAGGGTCAACGGCATGGGATATTACAGCAGCTGGTGATCACGATTTATCGTTTCCTTTATGGGGGGCTATGGGTGGCTCGGTTAGTATCGGAATTGGTTTGGCAATTGCACAACCCAAACGCCGCATTTTAGTTATTACAGGTGATGGTGAAATGCTAATGGGAATGGGCAGTTTAGCAACGGCGGCACGTCTGAACTTACAGAATTTGTCTGTATGCGTTTTAGATAATGAACACTATGCCGAGACCGGCATGCAAACCACGCATACTTCAACGGGCACAAACTTATCTGCTATTGCATCTGGCTGTGGGTTTCAAAATTCAGTCGCAGTGTCTTCTCAAAATGAATTAGCGGACGTTCTTCCTCGCTTACGGGAAGGGCCGGGTATGCAGTTTGCATCCATTAAGGTCCGAACAGAAAAACTTGGATTTTCATTACCACCAAAAGATGGTGTGTATCTGAAAACACGATTCCGTAAAGCCATTCTTGGTGATGCTGCTGTGTTATCTAGCTGAAACAAATTAGCTAACCAATAAATCTGGGCGGCGTGTTGGCTTTTATATATGATAGACATTCGCCGTCCTTTTTTGTCTTTTCATTGTGCCAAAAAAGCTCAATGATCTAGTGATTTACGGTCTTAGAAACAGTATTTCTGCGGAGAATTAACCCATGCCAAGTCTTGAAAAATTACAAATGTATATCGATGCTGAGTGGCAAGCTCCGGCGTCTGGAGAATATATTGAAACGTCAAACCCCTTTACTGGCAAACCTTGGGGGTTAGTGCCGCGCGGAAATGCTTCGGATGTGGACCGTGCCGTTGGCGCGGCGCATAAAGCGTTTACTTCTGGCGAGTGGCCTAAGCTAACAGCAACGTCGCGGGGCCATATGCTACGTCGCTTAGGCGATTTGGTTGCTGAAAATGCAGATCATTTAGGTGAAATTGAAGTCAAAGATAACGGTAAATTGATTGCTGAAATGGCTGTGCAAACTAAGTATGCAGCGCAATGGTATTATTACTTTGGTGGCTTGGCCGACAAGGTTGAAGGTGGTGTTTTGCCCATCGATAAGGCCGATCATTTCGCGTATACAACGCACGAGCCACTGGGTGTCATCGCCATGATCATCCCTTGGAATTCACCTCTACTACTTTTGACATGGAAATTAGCTGCCGCTTTGGCAGCTGGAAATACAGTTGTTGTAAAGCCTTCGGAATACACATCCGCATCGACTTTGGAATTTGCAAAACTGGTCGAGCAAGCTGGGTTTCCAAAAGGCGTGTTTAACGTTGTCACTGGTTATGGTCAAGAAGCAGGCGAGCCATTGGTGACCCATAAAGATGTTGCCAAAGTTGCCTTCACGGGTGGGTCAGAATCTGGCACGCGGGTGTACGAAAAAGCTGCATCTGGATTAAAAAAAGTAAGCTTAGAACTTGGCGGAAAGTCCCCAAACATCGTCTTCGCAGATTGCAATATGGAAAATGCTGTCATGGGGGCCGTATCGGGTATCTTTGCGGCGACCGGACAAACCTGTATTGCAGGGTCTCGCTTGTTGGTTCAAGAATCCATTCACGATGAATTTGCTGAGAAATTAGTCGCGTTCGCAAAAACCGCTAAAATGGGTGATCCCATGTCCATGGATACGCAAGTTGGACCGGTCACCACGCCGCCACAGTTCGAGAAAATTTTAAGCTACATGGATGTAGCAAAAGCCGATGGGGCTGAATGTGTTTTGGGCGGTAAACGCGCCGATCGCTCTGAATGCGGCGATGGCTGGTTTGTTGAACCTACCGTCTATACAGGCGTTAAAAACTCCATGCGGATTGCGCAAGAAGAAGTATTTGGCCCGATTCTTTCAATTATCCCCTTTAAGGATGATGAAGAAGCGATCGAAATTGCCAACGATGTAATCTATGGCTTGGCGGCGGGGTTATGGACATCTGATATTGGCCGGTGCATTGAAATACCAAAACGCATTAAGGCGGGCACCGTATGGGTTAATACATATCGCGCCGTAAGTTATATGGCACCGTTTGGTGGATACAAAACATCGGGTCTTGGGCGTGAAAGCGGGAAGGATTCGATTTATGAATATATGCAAACAAAAACGGTTTGGATTTCAACCTCAAAAGAAACGGCAAACCCGTTCATTTTGAAATAAAAAATGATTGAAATAACGGCCTCTATTTCTCTTAATGATTACGAAATAGAAGAACAATTTACTCGATCGCCGGGGTCAGGCGGGCAAAAAGTCAATAAGACCGAAAGCGCAGTTCAGTTGCGCTTTTATGCTCGCAGGTCCAAAGCGCTTTCCAACGCCATTTTTTTGCGCCTAAAAGCGTTGGCTGGTCGCCGGATGACGCTTGAAGGTGAACTTCTGATCACCGCCAATACCTACCGAACTCAGGAGCAAAACCGCAAAGATGCACTTGCAAGATTGGTTGCCATTATTCAAGAAGCAGCCACCCCACCCAAATACCGCCGCCCCACAAAACCAAGTAAAAACGCGAAAGCCAAACGGGTTGATACAAAAAAGCAACGCGGTGATGTGAAAAAAGGACGGGGGCGGGTTCCAAGGTCAGATGATTAAAGGCCCATATCTAATTTATTAAGTATTCAAATTAATGAAATAAGTGCTCAATTTTAATAAATGATTTCGATGCGTGGATAACTGGGCGCAAGCAGTACCAAAATATCGACCGCGCTCAATTGCTTATATTTGAGCTGGACGATGGTCATATTAAAGTGAACCCGCTGATGGGCTGAAATAAGGCACAAATCGGGACATATCTTTCAACGCATGGCTTGCCAAAACTCTCCAAAGTTAAAGAGGGATATCCATAAAATGACTGCATGACCTGAACGTACAGGGTGGCTGGGGATGAAGACCAACTCGCCGGACGATGGCAGGGGTCAAGTTAAATTGGAATGTGGTATCCATTTACCGTCAGGGAGCGCGCTTGGAATTTTGAAGCTATTTTGAGCCCCTAGATCAGTTGGTTGTGGATAAAACAACCTTGTTTCTCCATTCATGTAAATAAATGAGTTGGCGGAACGGGTTTCTTTCTTCAAAATTAATAATGCCGATTTGGCATAAAGCTTAGCATATTTCGTTAGGGAGAATTGCCACCGTGGCCGGAAATATTTATACTCAAGACTTGGATAAAACCCAAGCGAACTTCCAACCGCAAACACCGCTCAGTTATTTAGATTGGGCGGCATCAGTGTATCCAAACAAAACGGCAGTTATTCACGGCGACAAAACCTATACATACACCGAATTTCGCGATCGTTGTGTGCGTCTTGCAAGTGCCCTTCATCGCAGGGGTGTTGGCTTGGGCGATACCGTTTCTTTTATGTCGCCGAATGGCCCTGCAATGCTTGAAGCGCATTACGGAGTTCCCATGGCGGGCGCTGTGTTGAACGCGCTTAATTTCAGATTAGATGCATCCACGATCTCTATGATTTTAAAACATGCGGAAACAAAGGTTTTGATAACAGACCGTGAGTTTTCCAGTGTTATCAGTGCCGCATTAGAAAAAGTGGACCATAAGATTATCGTTATTGATATTGATGATCCACAAGCTAATGGTGGAAATTTGATTGGTGAAATGGATTATGAAGCGCTTATCGGGGGCGGTGATCCAGAATTCAGCTGGTCGATGCCCACAGACGAATGGCAAGCCATTGCATTAAATTATACATCGGGCACTACAGGTAATCCGAAAGGGGTCGTTTACCATCATCGGGGCGCCTTTTTAAATGCTATGGGAGACGTTGTTATGGGCGGGCTTAATCGTAATACCATTTATTTATGGACGCTGCCCATGTTCCATTGCAATGGCTGGTGTTTCACATGGGCAGTGACATCTGTAGCCGGAACACACGTATGCCAACGAAATGTGGTGCCCGCTGAAATATTCGTCAAAATCAAAAAATATAACGTCAACTTTATGTGTGGCGCACCAATTGTGTTGAACATGATGGTTCACGCTTCCGCTGATGATAAGGCTCAGTTTGATCAACAGGTCGAAGTAATAACCGGTGGTGCCGCGCCGCCGAGCACGATCATTTCTTCGATGGAGAAAATGGGTTTTAACGTGACCCATATGTATGGATTGACAGAGTGTTATGGCCCTTCAACTGTTTGTGCTTGGCAGGATGAATGGAGCGATTTGCCGTTAGATCAAAAGTCAGCGTTAATGGCTCGCCAAGGCGTTCGGTACCCAACATTATTTGCCCAAGCCGTTATGAACCCTGATACCATGACAAGTGTTCCGGCCGATGGAAAAACCATGGGTGAGATTATGTTGCAAGGGAACACCGTCATGAAAGGTTACCTTAAAAATCCAGAAGCGACGGCAGAAGCTTTTGAAGGAGGCTGGTATCATACGGGTGATATTGCTGTTTTGCATCCCGATGGATACGTTGAAGTTAAAGATCGATCGAAAGACGTGATTATATCGGGTGGTGAAAACATTTCATCTCTAGAGGTCGAAGAAATTCTTTATAAGCATTCCGAAATTATGGAAGCGGCTGTGGTTGCGCGCCCGGACGATAAATGGGGTGAGTTGGCGTGTGCATTTGTGACGCTTAAGCCCTTTGCCGCGCCAGTTACTGATAAGGATATTATGAATTATTGTCGTGATCAATTAGCACATTTTAAAGTACCAAAAACAATTGTGTTTGGGCCATTGCCTAAAACATCTACTGGAAAAATTCAAAAATTTATTCTCAGAGACCGAGCAAAGGAACTATAATGGATATCGCTAAAAAATTCTCTCTAACCGGAAAAGTTGCATTAGTGACCGGCGCTTCAGGAGGACTTGGAAAACACTTTGCTGAAACTTTGGCCGGTGCTGGGGCAACCGTAGCCGTTGGCGCACGACGTGCTGAAAAAGTGGAAGAGGTGGTTAATGGTATTATTGCTGCAGGTGGGAAAGGTATTGCAGTTGCTTTAGATGTTAGTGACCGGATGAGCATAAGCTCTGCCTTTGATGAAATTGAAGCGTCTGTTGGTACGGTTAATATTTGTGTGAATAACGCTGGAATATCAGGCCGAGAATCCGCATTAGACACATCTGATGATGGTTGGGACCAGGTGTTTGCTACCAACTTAAAAGGCACGTGGATGGTTACACAAGAAACTACAAAACGTTTGATTGCAAAAAATATGGGTGGATCGATCATCAATATTGCATCGATATTGGGCGAGCGGGTTATGCCGGGCGTCTTGACCTATACTGTGACCAAGGCTGGCGTAGTCCAGTTGACGAAGGCGCTTGCCTTAGAATGGGCACGCCACAACATTCGAATTAATGCCATCGCCCCTGGGTATGTGGAAACAGATATCAATCGTGGTTTGTTGCAATCGGAAACTGGCAAGAAAATCATTCAACGCATCCCTCAACGCAGGACGGGTAATTTGGAAGACTTGGACGGGCCATTGTTGTTGTTGGCATCGGACGCATCGGCGTTTATGACGGGTGCAATTGTGCCGGTTGATGGCGGGCATTTAGTTAGTAGTTTATAAAGCACACAGGAGATACCGATATGGATTTTACACTTACCCCCGAAATTAACGACATGTGCCGACGTATTCGCAGCTTTGTTGATGAGCATTTGTTGCCACTTGAATCTGACCCAACGATTTATGATGAATATGAATCGATCCGCAAAGAACTATTAGACGCATTGCGGATAAAAGCAAAAGCCGCAGGTATTTGGGCACTGTCTATGCCAAAAGAACGCGGTGGTGCTGGGTATAATACGGTCGGCATGGCAGCTTGTTACGAAGAAATGAACCGCGCTTTGTTTGGCCCGGCTGTGTTTAATGCTGCCGCCCCTGATGATGGAAATATGTTTGTTCTTAATCGACTAGGCAATGATAGACAAAAAGAAAAATGGCTGCAACCGATCATTGATGGTGACGTCAGCTCTTCCATTGTGATGACGGAACCTGCTCCTGGCGCAGGCTCAGACCCGGCTGGAATGATGAAAACAACGGCAGAAAAAGTGGGTGATAAGTGGATCATCAATGGCCGCAAATGGTACATTACTGGAGCCGCAGTAGCGAGCCACTTTATTTTGCTGGCCCGTACATCCACAGATCCGCGTCGTGAATTAACAACATTCCTTTATCATAAAGACCAACCGGGTTGGCGCATTGTTCGCCGCTTAGGAATTATGGGACCGGAAGAACATGGCGGGCATTGCGAAATTGAATTTGATGGGCTCGAAATCCCTGACGAAGATCGTTTGCTTGATGTGGGCCGGGGCATGAAGGTTGTACAAACACGATTAGGCACTGCGCGATTAACCCATTGCATGCGATGGCTTGGCATGGCCAAACGGGCTATGGAAATATCAAGTGAGTATGTTGCAGACCGTGAAGCTTTTGGTATTAAGTTGGCAGACCGCGAAAGCGTCCAACTATTGCAAGGTGACGTTGCTATGGCGATCCACATTGGTCGTTTGATGGTGATGAACGCGGCTTGGAAATTAGATCAAGGTGAGTTTGCGCAATCTGAAGTCAGTGCAGCTAAAATTCAAGTTGCCGATACTTTGCATTTAGCTGTCGATACCGCGATCCAACTTTGTGGTGCCCGTGGCTATTCCAAAGATACCGTTTTGGAGTGGATGTACAGATATGCTCGCCAGGCAAAATTGGTGGATGGTGCATCAGAAGTTCATAAAATGATTTTGGCGCGTGGATTCCAAAAACAAGGTATTGATTACTGGTCATGGAATTAAAAGGTGGAATTATCTGACGCGGATCAACTGAGCCGGTTAATTGCTTACGTTGAGGGCCTTGTCCAAAGCTCTGTTTCCTTAAGTGATCTTAAAAAACTTTCTGGTGGGGCTATTCAGGAAAACTGGGCGTTTGATGTGCATGTACAAATGGGTAAGTGGGCTGGGGATTACCAATGGGTTTTACGCCAAGATGCGGCCTCTCAGGTTGCGGCCAGCCAAGGCAGGGCTGAAGAGTATAAGCTTTTGAAAGTAGCCAAAGATGCCGGTGTTCAAGTTCCAACACCGATTTCTCTTTGTGAAGATAATGCTGTGCTTGGGCGTCCATTTTTTCTGATGCAGCGCTTGCAAGGCACAGCCGCAGGGCACGTGCTGACTAAGGGGGATGCAAAGCCAAAGCTTGTTCGCACCCTTGCTCAAAATTTAGCTCGTATTCATAGCATTGGTCATGAACGACAAGAACTTTCATTTTTAGGTGAAGCCCCCTCTAACCCCGCTCTAAATTCAGTTACTCAATACAGATCTTATCTAGATGCCATAAATGCGGAACAACCCGCTATCGAATTTGGCTTAGCTTGGTTACAGAGGAATGCACCTGAACCAAGCCGAGTTACCTTATGCCATCGTGATTATCGAACTGGGAATTTGATGGTTGATGGCGATAACCTATCTGGTATTTTGGATTGGGAGTTCTCTGGATGGGGCGATCCAATGGAGGATGTTGGATGGATCTGTGCCAAGTGCTGGCGCTTTAGGGGGCAGGGTAAGGAGGTCGGTGGGCTAGGTTCCCGACAAAATTTCTATCAAGCATATGAACAAGAATCCGGGTATTCTATTGATCCAAATGAAATTAAGTATTGGGAAGTGATGGCACATGTTCGTTGGGCAACCATCGCCTGCCAGCAAGCCGCACGCCATACGTCAGGTAAAGAATTATCGTTAGAACTGGCTTTGACTGGATATGTGGTGCCAGAACTTGAATATGAAATTTTACAAATGACGAAGGAGGGTTGAATGGTTAGGGAAGTCAAAAATACCGATCTGTTATCCATCGCACGGACTGTGTTACGAGACGAGGTATTGAACGTTGTCCCGGAACATAAAAAATATGAAGCTTTAATGGTTGCAAATGCGATGGCGATTGCAGCGCGAGAAGCGGTATATGGGTCTCTGGCTGAGCCGTCTAACGCATTTCTGACTTCTTTACTTCTAGTTTCAGGGGAAACCGACGGGCCCATTGAGAACATAATAAAGAAATTGCGTTTAGGTGCGTTTGATCCCGATAACCCAAAGACCAAAACATTGCACCAAGCGTTGCTAGTGGAAGCGGAACGTAAAGTGAAAGTCAGTAATCTTCAGTATTTGAAATAGGTTTTATAGATTTATTATTCCGTCGGCGTTGAGTGATAAGCACCATCTATTCCCAAATACTCAATTCCGTCATTTTTGTAAAACTGAGTTACACCCGCTTGCTCTAAAATCTTTAGCATTTTTGGAACTTGACCGCCTTCTGAACGAATTTTTTCGATGACGCAATTTGGCCCTAATGCATCAAGCATTTCGAACGGTCCTTGGTTCCAAGCAAAGCCCCAGCGCATGGCTCGGTCGACATTAACAA
>CALJEW010000057.1 GCA_938074585.1 uncultured Rhodospirillales bacterium
ATCAAGGAATTGGAGGTATCACATTAGATTGTATATCGTGCCGGATCGGTGATGCTGCATCGGCCTATGCAACCGGCATCGTTTCATGCGTTAACAATCGAGCTATAGCATTAGGCGTGCGAGTTGGAATGACGGCTCAAAAAACAGTCCATATTTTGTGTGGCTGATTAGGATTTTAAAACTGCCATAGTATCGATTTCAATTATAAAGCCATGGTGTGAGGTGTTGCAGGAAATAATCGTGCGGGCTGGTCGTAGGTCGCCAAACACTTTAGCTTAACTAGCCCTAACTTCCGGCCACGCTGCAACATCTGATACAAATACAGTTGTTAGAATGACATGGTCTATTTTGCTTTCAGCTTCATCTAAAATAGCGCTTAAATTAGCCAAAAATTGCGTACCTGTTGTTCACGCTAACCAATTCAGGCGTTGATGATCCGGGCTCAAACCCCAATTGACCACAAAGAAAAACCATATCTCGACGGACCATGGCTTGGGTGTGATGCTTACCGGGTTGTGTTGGATTTGGGGGCAGTATTGGATGCAATTTATCTGTAATGTGTAATTCCTCTAAAACTCAATTGATGCGGTGGCCGGGTTTACTACGGTTTTGGCTGGGAACAAATACTTTGGTCCCCGGATCGCCGACTTCTGACATATCAAACGGTGTTGTTTGATACAGAGAGTTAAGCCAGTTTCCAAATAATAAATGTGCGCTGGAGCGCCATGTGTTAATGGGTTCTTTGCTATCATCGTCATTGGGGAAGTAGCCGAAGGGGACTTTGATGTTCTCGCCTTTTTCCAAATCTCGACGATATTCATCGCCCAAAGTGGTCGAGTCGTATTCCATATGATTAAACATATGCACATGATGCAGTTTGCGATCATAGACCAGACAAATCCCGGCCACATCTGATTCTATCAAGATTTCCAATTGTGGAAATGCTTCCATATCTTTGCGGTGGTTTTCTGTATGGCGCGAAATGGGAACACTCAATTGATCGTTTAGGCCGCGCATTAACAGGGATGCGTGATCTAAAACTTGATGTTCGTAAATACCAAAACGTTTTTCCTTTAATAAATGTTTAGGAATTCCGTAAAAATGATTAAGGGCTGCTTGTGCGCCCCAGCATAAGTTAAACAAACCGTGGACATTGGTAAGTGACCAGTCAAAAATCTGTTTCAGCTCATGCCAATAATCAACGTCTTCAAAACCCATCTTTTCAATCGGAGCCCCAGTAACGATCAAACCATCAAATTTTTGATCCTTGATACTTTCCCAGGGTTTATAAAAATCGAGCATATGTTCGCGTGATGTGTTTTTGGGAACATAGTTTGATGGTGCGATTAGGGTCATTTCAATCTGTAAGGGGCTAATCCCCAAAACCCGGGCAATTTGGGTTTCCGTTTTGATTTTTTCAGGCATTAAGTTCAACAAAGCAATGCGAAGTGGGCGGATGTCTTGGCGCGTTGCATCGTCGTCTTTAATAATTAACACGCCTTCTTTATCTAAGATATCAAAGGCCGGTAAGCTTGCCGGAATTTTAATGGGCATTTTTAGTCCTTATTGCGTTTTTGAGCGCGCGTTTTACAGGTCGCTATATAGGCGTCTAAGCTTTTTGCGGCAGCGTCTGATGTAGTGGCTTGAGCGGTAATGGCATCATAAATATTAAGCATAAACCGATCAGCATCTGGGGTGGTTGCATTAGGGGTTTCTGTAACAAATAGGTCGCTAACATCGATTGTAAAGCCTAAGCGCTCGGCAATAGCGGCGTAGCGGGGTTTGCGGAATTCTAATAAGTCCGGGAAGAGGGGGCGGGCGAAATCCAATGGACCAACACCTGCGCCATTATGAGGTTTATCAGCTAAAATAGGGGCAATAAACGACGGGTGATAAAAAAGCGGCTTGGGACTGCTTTTGGCCCGTGCTATTAAATCCTGTTCTGACTTCGCATCTGATTGAATATATAAAATCAAAGTTTCGTCTTTAAGGGCTGTAAGCACAGAATCTTTTTCATCATCCGGGTCACATATTTCACATAAGCTCCCGCTGGCATCGTTTATGAACTGCTGGCAGCCATAAATATCCCATGATTTACGAATGAAACGATCTAGTTCTTTCATAGAACGCACTTCTGCATCCCGATATAACTCTTGGCGCTCTAAAAAGGTGGCCTTGTTTAACCCCCCTAGGGCGGCATCGCCATACATCCCTAAAAAGGACAACACTGGGTCTAAGTTATCGACAGAAATGTTATGTTGAATGTAAATCGAATCTGATTTAAGCAGGTCGGCAACGAACTGGTCATCCATCTGCATAACCTTGTATTTGATATTATCAACAATATCTTCAGCTAAATATCGAGTTCCAATTCGGTAATCTGCGGAATAATGAAACCAATTGGCTGATTTTCTAAGTTCCTTAGATAGCATGGTTTTACCAACACCGGACATGCCAAGCAGGGTGATTGCGTGATGAAGTTCGCTAAATTCGTTAAATGAGATCATGGTTTCTTTATATCGTCTAGAGGTGGAAGCCTTGAAGGTCAAAAAAATACTATAAAGGCCTGGAAATGAAGCTGACGATATCTGACTTTTCTTAAATGACCAACTTTCATATGGATTTTTTAATTAAACCGTCTTTGAACTCATTAAATTGTTGAAAATATAAAAAAAGACTACCCTCGGAACGTCGAACGGTGTTTAATTAAAAAAATGTCCACATTAATAAAGTGTGGATACCTATTGGGAGGTGGGTTGCGGTTTGGGCTAAATGTTTTTAAGCCTTTAAGGACGTCGATTAATAAACGTCTAAGCTGCGCTGACTCCCCCGTCAGACAACCGAAACGGGGTATCGAATATTATGCAAAAATCTTTAAGTATTGATCCGGGGAAATGCACTGGATGTCAGCAATGTGAACTTGCTTGTTCCTTTGACAATGAAGGGGTTTTTAACCCATCAAAGTCGAGGATTAAAGTGTTTAATTTTCATGATCAAGGGCGCTTCATTCCTTATACATGCACCCAATGTGATGAAGCTTGGTGTTTGCATGCGTGTCCTGTTGATGCCAT
>CALJEW010000058.1 GCA_938074585.1 uncultured Rhodospirillales bacterium
ATTATCTAACTTGTTGGCACGATGCAGTCTACAACCCATTTCTATCTATAGGAATAAAAACAATTTAATTTATGAGCTTAGTAACCAAAATTAAACAGATCACGACTAAATTAGAAATCAACGATCCAAACTAAGAAAGAAGATACCATGCTCCGTACAAATAGCCTTAAGCGCCTTTCAGCAGTCGCTTTAATTGCAATCTCATTAAGCGCTTGCCAAAACGCACAAAACGCCCCCAAACAAGCGATGGGAACCTTGATGGGTGCCGGCGTTGGCGCTTTGCTTGGTGCTCAAATGGGCGGTGGTAAAGGTAAATTGGCCTCCGTTGTTATAGGCACATTGGGTGGCGCTTATTTGGGTAGCGAAATTGGTAAGTCTTTAGATTCTGCGGATCGTATGTATATGGAAATGAATGCCCAAAGCACATTGGAATATTCACAAGCAGGTAATGCATCATCGTGGAAAAACCCAGACAGCGGACATTCGGGCACGTTCAAGCCAACACGCACATACACAGCAACATCAGGGCACAGCTGCCGCGAATACGAATCCACAATATACATCGATGGACGTGAAAAAGTGGCAACGGGTACGGCCTGCAGGCAGCATGACGGTTCATGGAAAATTTCTGACTAAAACGCATACAACTTGATTAGATGATGGAATGCAAAGATTTGCTGTGCCATATTTGACGGAATAATTTAACCATGCGGTAAACCTTTATGAACGATCCATATGAAATACTGGGCATAAGCAGACAAGCATCAGGAGCTGAAATCAAACGCGCCTATCGCACCCTCGCCCGCGAGCGCCATCCTGATTTGGATAAAGATAACCCTTGGGCAGAGGACGAGTTTAAAATCATTTCCAATGCCTACGAAATTCTATCGAACGAAAAAACACGCAACCAATATGACCGAGGTGAAATCGATGGACTTGGGGCGCGGATACAAAAAGCAGCCTATCAACGAGCAAATCAATCCTACCGAGCATATAATTTTGAGCAAGCCGCATCCAGAGCAAAAAGAGCCCACGCCCAAATCAAAGTCAATGGGGCGGATGTTGAATACAATTTAACACTGAGCTTTTTAGACGCGGCAAAGGGCGGTGAAAAGTTCATAAACACAACCAATGGAAAACGTCTTAAAGTCAATGTTCCTGCAGGCATAAGTGGTACCAAAACGTTACGCCTTAAAGGCCAAGGTATGTCTGGATTTGGCGGCGGGATTTCAGGCGATGCAATGGTCGAGATCACAGTATTACATGACCACCTGTTCCGCCGGGTTGAAACGGACATCTTGCTGGATTTACCCGTTACCCTGCCCGAAGCAGTATTGGGTGCCAAAATTGATGTACCAACGATTGGTGGAATCGTAACAATGACAGTACCCAAAGGATCAAATACAGGCACCACTTTGCGCTTAAAAAGCAAAGGCCTGCCATTACCCAAAAAGACCGGAGAACCTGAATCCTTCGGCGATCAATACATCACCCTTCAAGTCGTTTTGCCAAAAGATTATGACAAAGAATTTATCGACTTTGTGAAATCTTGGTCCGCAAAACATACCTACGAAGCCAACCGCAAACGCCCCATCCAAAAGTAAGGGCTTGCCTTAATTGGATTCTGTATGGAGCTATAATTAAAGAGATATTCACACACTTAGGGGCACATCAATGATTAAATTTCTTTTGTTGATATTTATTTTTACAACGCCCCCCCGCATTGGTCAGTGATTTGTTTCAGGACCCCTATAAGGAAAATTAAAGAGCCGTCTTAGGCAGGGAAGACAGAGGTTTGGTTACCATCCTAAGATGTTCCCTGGCACCCCAAATTTAGTCGCACGGCGTACAGGTATTGAACGCGTCCTTTGTATTGATGAGTTGATTTCTTTGTCTCAAAAAATCGACATATCACAGAAACCTGTTGCAGAAAAATATTTCGTTTATGAATTGGAATGGGTCCAGGGTTTATTCAAATAAAATATGAGTGAAATATAACTTCAGGCCCAAAATCATAGAGAGCTAATTCACAAAGGGTATGCACAGGTTATAGGAACTCATCTGCAAAACTGGGCGGTTAATCAAGAATATATGCCAGTTGAATGCGATGTTGCTCAAGAAGATAAAAGACATAACGGAGCATTTTGGGTGGGCCGAATTAAAAACCTTACTATACGAAGTTACATGACCACATTTTTCGACTTGGAAAGGCGGTTCCTTCAAGGAGATGCAGTTAAGAATGAGGCAGGAAGGGCTTAGTATTGGCTAAAGCGCGCACAAAAAACCTTAGATAGATCGTCAATTACTCAACAAACAGTCAATTAATTACAAAAATGTATAAGTAAGAAAGGGGCGCTATAGCCAATTTAAGTCATTTTCAAGATAATATTAGTTAGAGCAATGTAGATTTTACTTCTTTTTTTTCCGTCTCATTTAGAAGTTATTAATCGATTATTAAGTAAAGAAATACATAAAATTTCAGATAAATTTAAAGAGCTAAATGATATAGAAGATAACAAATCGTCCATTTGCCGCGCTACGTCTGTTTGCTCAACATAGTTTTACTTCAATTTTTCAGTCATCTACACGTTCCCTTCGTCACTATGATACTTACTATATATATGGCAAACCGTGGTTAGCTACTGAGAGCAATATGCGCATAACCAACTACTGATGTTTGTTACAATTTGAAATCTAACGTGACATGGTAGTTTTTGCCATTCCGGGGGTTTTGTGTACCATCAGTCTTATCGATTCTGCTTAAATTTTATAACCCGAAAGATGAGGGCTGCTATGACACCAACCGGAAACCTAATGACCGGAAAAAAAGGACTGATTATGGGCGTTGCTAACGAACGCTCTATTGCTTGGGGAATCGCCAAAGCATGCCATAATCAAGGAGCCGAACTGGCTTTCACCTTTCAAGGCGACGCCCTTAAAAAGCGAGTGGAACCTATAGCTGCATCGGTTGAATCTGATATTGTTGTGCCGTGTGATGTTACGGACACAGCAAGCATAGATGCGACATTTGCAGAGCTTGAAAAAAAATGGGGTAAGCTTGATTTCCTTGTTCACGCCATTG
>CALJEW010000059.1 GCA_938074585.1 uncultured Rhodospirillales bacterium
TAGACTTGATTCAACAAAGCATCAGGCCTGAAAAGTGCGACTACAACGACCATCAATAAAACTCGTTCCAAGATCGACATCCGTGTGAGTATCCATCCCTGTGTCACGCAAGCAAAACTAAGAATGGCGACAAGAGATACAACAAAGACTGTGGCTCCATGCCAAATACTGGTGATCCCAATCAATAGTATTTCAGGGTTGAAGACAAACACGATGGGAAGAATGCTAGTTCGGATATCGTACAAAAACGACTGCACACCAGTTCGCATCGGGTTAGCTCCAGAGATTGCAGATGCTGCAAAAGCGGCTAGACAGACAGGTGGTGTAGAATCTGCCATCAGCCCAAAATACAGCACATACAAATGTACGGCAATAAGCGGTATCACAAGACCAGAAGCATTACCAAGCTCAACTAACACAGTCGCCATTAATGAAGCAACGACGATGTAGTTTGCTGTTGTCGGCAGTCCCATTCCAAGGATTAAACAGACAATGGCGACAAGTGGCAGTAGGATGTAGAAATTACCCTGTGAAATTGCTTCGATCACTGAAAGCATTGCGTTGTTGAGCCCTGTCGAAGAAACCGCGCCAACAATAATACCTGCGGCACCAACAGCGGCTGTAACGCCGGCCATATTTTTAGCCCCCGTAACCATAGATTCAAAAACCATGATAGCCCCATCCTTAATGCCCTTCATAGCACCTAAGTCTAGTTTTATGGCAATTGCGATAGTTTGGACAAATATTATAAGGATCAGTAAAAAAATTGCATAAAAGACAGCTGCACCCGGGCTCCATCTCTCGACCAACAATAGATAGATCAAAGCAACTAACGGAATCAGAAAATGTATGCCGCGCGCCAACGTTGCCAGTACTTTCGGAATCTCATCCTTCGGCATTCCCTTCAAACCAAGTTTCATAGCTTCGAGGTGAGAGATGTAAAAAAGAGCGGCGTAACTCAGGATCGCCGGAAGGGCCGCATGAACAATTACGTCATAATACGAGATACCAATAAACTCAGCGATGATAAATGCCGACGCACCCATAATTGGTGGCATTAACTGACCATTTGTGGATGCTGCAACTTCTATAGCGCCAGCTTTGTGCGGTGGAAACCCCATCTTGATCATCAACGGGATTGTAAATGCACCAGTAGTTACAGTATTGGCGATAGAAGATCCGGAAACAGTGCCTGTAAGTCCAGACGCCAAAATGGCCGCTTTTGCAGGGCCACCTCGATAGCGCCCAACCAATCCAAACGAAACATCGAGGAAGAAACGACCCGCACCAGCCTTGTCCATGAACGCTCCAAACAAAACGAACAAGAATACATAACTGACGGAAACATCGATGGGGATGCTAAAAACAGCTTCACTAGTTAACCATTGATAGCCAACAAGTCGCTCAAACGACACGCCTTTGTGAGAGATCACGTCTGGCATTTCTTGCCCAAAGACAGAATACAATAAGAATATGGAACACACGATAACAAGTGGCAAACCGACGCTACGGCGTGTTGATTCTAATAACAAAAGTAATCCGAGTGATGCTAAGATCGCCTCAATTGGGATCGACATTCCGGCTATTTCTACCCACAGCAGAATTCCATCCCGGCTAATAATGCCGTCGTAACCCCACCATCCATATGTACATACACCAAAGCCAAGCACGGCAAACCCAATGGTTAGCCAATTACGTCTCTTTGTTGCTGATTCCCATGCGGTTGGAAACATTAGGAATCCCAGGAGCAGCCCAAAGCCTAAATGAAGAGCGCGCGCTGGAAGGTCAGTAAATATGCCTATACCAAGTGAAAAAGGTAAAGGGGATGCAATCCACAACTGCCAAACAGACCAAGTAAACCCAACGGCCGATACGAGCCAGATATAGGATTTGTCAAGATGTTGGCTCGGGCCTTTAAATTGATTGACTATTTTGTCCGTGCTCAAGTTTTCAGAAGTACCAGTGGGCCCAATGCTTTTCTCATTAGACATAGCATCTCCCAGTCCTATTGTTTTACTTTGTTACTTGCTAAAGAAACAAAGGCGTCACCTCTGCAAACACTTGTTGCCGATATGAGGTGACGCAAGTTACTTCAGAAATTATTTCGTACCAATCTCTTAACGTAAACCTTTCTCTTTGTAGTAACGCATTGCACCAGCATGTATCGGGGCTGACAGACCATTTCTGGTCATACCTTCAGCTGTAAGGATCGAAAATGCCGGGTGCAGTTTCTTGAAGTCTTCGAGGTTTTCGAAAACCGCCCGTGTAATCTCATAAACCACGTCGTCTGGGACTTTGGAACTACTAACAATTGTGGCGTAACCGCCGAACGTTGTTACAGGCTGAGTAACTGTAGAGTATACGCCCGCAGGAATATTAACCGGACCATAGAATGGGTATTCAGAGATAAGCTTTTTTTCAACGTTGGTTTTCAAGTCAACGATGTATGCACCACATCCCTCAGTTGCGACAGCGACGCCGGAGTTCGGAATACCAACGACATATCCGTATGCATCAATTTTGCCGTCACAAAGCGCTTTTGAATGCTCAGATGACGTCATGCTTGTGACGAGTCCAAAAAAGTTTTCTGGCGTCGAATACCGTTCCATAAGAAGTTCAGTCGTTGCCCGCTGACCGGATCCTGGATTACCCATGTTGAATTTTTTACCCTTCATGTCCTTCCAAGATTTAATCCCAGAGCCTTTCGCCGCAATGAGCTGATAAGGTTCAGGGTGTACGGAGAACACAGCACGAAGGTCTTTGCTATTCGTAACTTTCTTAGATGTCCCGTTATAGGAGTGATATTGCCAGTCGGATTGGGATACCCCAAAGTCAAACTCCCCATCAACTATCTGCGCGATATTGTAAGTCGAACCGTTGCTTGAAGGTGCAGAGCAACGAATGCCGTGCTTGCGACCTTTTTTTCTGCCTTCTGCCGCTTCTTTATGAATCATTCGACAAATAGCATTACCAGCGATGAAGTAAACCCCTGTTGGGCCACCCGTTCCAATGGTTACAAATTGTTTGCCGGCGGCCTCTGACGCCAACGGTTGAAATGAAAGCGCCACG
>CALJEW010000060.1 GCA_938074585.1 uncultured Rhodospirillales bacterium
GCAAAGCCTCAAACTGTTCCCATGTCTGAGCATTCTGGCCCGTATTATGTGCGTTTAATGGTTGTTGATGCGCCGGGTGTTTTTGCTGAAGTGGCAGGATGTTTGCGGGATCACAATGTGTCAATGGAATCTGTGTTGCAGCAATCTAGGGATTTGGGTGAGCCTGTGCCCGTTGTTATGACGGTTCATGAAACCAAAGAATCGGATATGATTAACACCTTAAACGATATTGCAAATATTAAAGCTGTTGTTGAATACCCAACAATGATCCGAATTCAAACATTTCAAAACTAACAAGCTCTGAATAGGGTTGGCAATTGCTGTGCTTCGCGTCAACATACACACATGAATGATTTAACAGTATTAGATCGCAACTTAGCTATGGAGGCCGTTCGCGTAACGGAATCTGCGGCTATTTCTGCGGTTCGGCTGATGGGTGGAGGTGACGAACGCGCAGCGGACCAAGCTGCTGTTGAATCCATGCATTCAGCCTTAAATTCTATGGCCATGGATGGTGTTATTCGTATTGGCGAAGGATGCCAAGGCGATACGGATAAATTGTATGTGGGCGAGCACGTTGGCACCGGAGTTGGGCCAAAAGTTGACGTTGCTATTGTTCCTTTGGAAGGGAAAAGTATTGTTGCCCGTGGTGGCCCCAATGCCATGTCGGTTATTGCCATGGCTGAGCAGGGCGGCTTTTTAGAAGTTCCCGAAATTTACATGGAAAAAATTGCCATTGGTCCGGGCTTGCCCGATGGTGTTGTTGACTTAGATTACACACCTAAAAAGAACTTAGCCCAATTAGCCGAAGCCAAAAACTGCCAAATTCAAAATTTAGTCGTTTGTCTGCTTGATCGCCCACGCCACACTAAACTGATAGCAGAGATTCGTGAAACTGGTGCCCGCATTCGGATTATTTTGGATGGTGATGTCAGCGGTATTATCCAAGCGGCTGAAATGGGTGGCGGTGCTGATGTGTATATGGGCAGCGGTGGTGCATCTCAAGGGGTGTTGGCGGCTGCTGCATTGCGTGGCCTTGGCGGGCAAATGCAGGGGCGTTTGATTTTGCGTAGTGCAGATGATGCTATCGCAGTAAAAGCCATTGGCATCAAAGAGGCTGATTATAAGTATTCGATTAAAGAAATGGCATCGGGTAACGTCACCTTTGCAGCGACAGGTGTGACCTATGGAGCGATGCTCGATGGTGTCAAAACTATACCGAACGGAGTGCTTACCCATTCAATGGTGACGCGCTCACAAACCGGGACGCTTCGATATATTAAAGGCCACCATGACTTTTCAAGGCGCGGTCTCAGTGGCTAATTTGGCCAGTCCGCCTGCATCAAACGGTTATTTTGGAGTTGGAAAATCACTTGCGGGTAAGTTTTGGCTGCAGCGTCCTTTGGATGAACGCTTAGCCTTAACACTGTCTCAGCGTTTGGGCGTGTCTGAAATTATTGGCCGGATTTTGGCCTCGCGTGACATTGGTTTGGATGATGCCAAAGGCTTTATGGAACCCACATTGCGTGACCATTTACCCGACCCAAGTCGTTTGCAAGATATGGATGTGGCTGCTAAACGTTTAGCCAGCGCCATTATGCAAGATGAACTCATTGGTATTTTTGGTGATTATGACGTCGATGGAGCTACATCTTCGTCCTTGCTTGCACGCATGTTTAATGCGGCCGGCGGCCGCTCGACAACGTACATACCTGACCGTATCAAAGAAGGCTATGGGCCCAATGGTAGGGCGTTGTTAGCAATGCGGAAATCTGGTGTCTCGATTGCGGTTACAGTTGATTGTGGAACTATGTCTCACGAACCACTGGATATTGCTAAAAAGGCTGGCTTGGATGTGATTGTTGTTGACCATCATGCTGCAGAATCAGATTTACCCGATGCTGTGGCAATCGTAAACCCCAACCGATTGGATGATGAAAGCGGGCAGGGGCACTTGGCTGCTGTTGGCGTTGCTTTTTTATTGGTTGTCGCGCTTAATCGTGTTTTGCGTGACGCGGGTTGGTATAAAACACGAAAAGAGCCCAATTTAACCCAGTGGCTTGATATTGTCGCCCTTGGAACTGTTTGCGATGTGGTTGCTTTAAAAGGAGTTAATCGCGCTTTTGTTCGCCAAGGCTTGAAGGTGATGGCACAGCGCCGGAATCCCGGATTAAGCGCTTTAGCGGATGTTGCTGGTTTAGATGAGCAACCCGGCGCCTTTCATTTGGGTTTTCTTATGGGGCCGCGAGTAAACGCCGGCGGGCGCATTGGTTTATCTGAATTAGGAACTCGATTGCTAACCACGGAAGATCCAGCAGAAGCCATGGAGATTGCCCACCGTTTGGATAGCTTTAACGCGGAACGCAAAGAAATTGAAGCTCAAGTACTGCAACAAGCGATTGATGTTTTGGAAGCTGAAAATGCGAACCTAAAAATAGCCTTTGTTGCCGGTAAAAATTGGCATCCCGGCGTGATAGGTATTGTTGCCAGTCGCTTAAAAGATCGCTTTAACCGCCCGGCCTGTGTGTTGTCGATTGATGGTGATAAAGCCGTTGGCTCTGGTCGTTCTGTTATTGGGGTTGATTTGGGTGCTGCGGTGATTGCAGCCCGGCAATTGGGATTAATTGAAAAAGGCGGC
>CALJEW010000061.1 GCA_938074585.1 uncultured Rhodospirillales bacterium
CACATCGTACCAACCCATTTGGACTAGCCATGATGCTGACATAGTAGCGCGAACGCCGTCGTTATCGATAAGCACCAGCCGCGCCCGACGTACACCCACATACTTATCCGTAGCCTGAACCAATTGTCCGCCCGGTGCTGATTTTGCCCCCGGCCAATGGGCCATATTAAATTCACTCGGATCGCGGACATCTAAATAAAAGGTCGTCCGCGATGTATCTTTTTTCCAATCCAAAACCGTTTGTTCATCAATAGACTTAATGCCAAATCGATCTCGCACAGCCTGAGCACGGATTAATGCAATGGCATGAGCACCGGGCGAGACATCGCTATAGCTTCGGGTTTGCCCACGCTCTAACTTCAAGCCCGCCAAATGCCAGCCCATCGTTCCGTTCTCTAACGCCATAACCGAGTTTGGAATACCTGCATTAATCAACGATTGCGCTCCAATAATACTGCGTGTACGCCCGGCACAATTGATCACGACTTTGGTTTTTCGGTCAGGTGCCATATCATGAATACGATAGGCTAATTCAGCCCCCGGCACATCAATGCCTCCCGGAATATTCATGGCGTTAAATTCTGTGTAGGGACGGCTATCCAAAAGAATGAAATCTTCGCCGTCCGCTTTCATCCGTTGTATGTCATGGGCTTGAACGTGTGGCGTTTTATATGTGGTCTCGATAAATTCGCCAAATGCTTTACTGGGCACATTTACGCCTGAAAACAATTCATACCCCACAGCTTTCCAACCTTCAATCCCACCTTCTAAAACCGATATATCTGAATACCCAAGGCTTGTTAGCCGCGAAGCACCAAGTGCTGTCATATCCTCATCTCTAGCACTGGCGCACAAAACCAATTTAACGGATTTGAGCGGAACAAGGCCTTTAATTAAAACTTCAAGCCGACTTAAGGGAATACTTATTGCGAATAACAAATGACTTTCAGAAAACGTTCCTCCTTCGCGCAAATCGATTAGCGCCAATTCATCCGGCCCAGTGATTAGGTTGCGAAGCTCAGCTGGCGTCATACGAAATACATTCATTTATACGTTCCTTTTTTCTTTATTGTACATAACGCGTTCGTGCAACTGCTCAAACGCCAAACCGTACATATGAAAATGCACCGTTTTCTCATCCCCTTCAACATGGATGGAATGAATATCATAAGGCAAAAAGGCAACTCCGGTGCCGTACCGGACCGCTTCTTCACCAAATTGATTTAGCGCACCTTGACCTCCAACAGATTTGTCGTTGGTGCGTTCGTAAAACCAGTTTAGCTCATCACCCTAAAACCCTGCAATCACAGCCCACGTTGTGTTAATGTGTGGTTATGTGGTTGTGGGGCCACACACCTTTATCCGGCATTCCAATAGACGCATACAGCGCAAACCAATGATCATCATCCTCGCTCAAGCGATAAATATCGCCATTGCCATCGGCATTGGGATCAATAGAGGAATCAGAGAGGGGAAATGATTTTTTCTTTTTTGCCAGTTTGATCAATACAGTTTTAACCGCTTCCACGCCTTCACGTGTCACGACTTTGGCAGCTTCAGTGTCGCGAAATTGAGCAACTATTTTTCTGACTTCTTCTTCGCTTTGCTGGCAAATACCCATAAATTATCGCCTCTCTATATGGCCTTACTATTTCGAAGTTTGTCGATTTTCTTTGAATCATAACCCAATTGACTAAGCAGGTCATTTGTATCGGCACCTAACTGAGGCGCAGGGTTTGACGGCGCTTCAGCACCACCACTGATAACAGGGGACCGCAATGTTTTGTAAGCTCCGTACCCTGGCAAATCAATTTCCTGAATACGATTGTTTTCTGTCACGAACGGGTTTTCAAGTGCTTCCGATACGCTGTTCAAAGGTGATGCCGGAACAACGCCAGCGAACAGCGTCATCCATTCGGCTGTGGTCTTGTGTGACAATTCCCCATCCAGCATTTCCTGAATAAGAGCGCGGTTTTCGGCTCGTTCGCTGAACGTTAAGAACCGGGCATCTTTAGCCCAATCATCTTTTCCCAATGCTACACACAAAGCGGGCCAAAACTTTTCTTTATTGCACATTAAATAAATCCAACCATCGGCAGATTTATAGAGCTGGCACGGCGTCAAAACCGGGTGGGCAGAACGTTCCATGCGTTGTTGTTCATGGCCTTCGTTCAGATACCAAATGGCCGGGTACGCTAAATTCGACATGGCAATATCGAACAAGCTAACGTCCATATCGCGGCCAATATCCGTTACCCGCGCCCCGGTCACACCGGCCAGTACTGCATAAGCCAATGCGAGCCCGGTCATTTGATCAACAACCGACAAGCCCATACGCGTTGGCGGGCCGCCCGGCTCTCCAGTTAATGAAAAATACCCCGCTTCCGCTTGCATTAAATAATCGAAGCCCGGCCACGTTGCGCGTTCACCAGTCCTGCCATATGCAGACAAATGAGCGCAGACAATTTTTGGGTTAAATTCTTTTAAGACCTCATACGTTAAGCCTAATTTATCAGGCACATCGCCACGCAAGTTAGATGCCACCGCATCGGCGGACTTAACCAAATCGTAAAATACTCCCATCCCGTCAGGCTGGCTTAAATCCAACGATAGGCTTTTTTTGTTCTTATTGTAAGCATGAAAAAATTCGGAATCATCTGGTGTAAA
>CALJEW010000062.1 GCA_938074585.1 uncultured Rhodospirillales bacterium
ATGGACGTTGTTCGCCACCATGGCGGCAACCCTGCAGACTTTTGCGAGATCGGTGGCGAAGCCTACACTAAAGGTACTATCGCCCTTAAAATGGTACTTGAAAAGCCCGGGGTTAAAAGCTTGGTCGTCAATTTTTGCGGAGCCTTTGCGCGCTGCGATGTGATGATGGAAGGCCTTTTAAATGCATGGGAAGAATTAAAACCAGAATTGCCCGTGTTCTTTTCCATTGCTGGCACCGGCGACGAAGAGGCCATTCGGATGCTGAAAGATCGACTAAATATGGACCCTTATCCCAATATGGATGCAGCCAGTAAAGCCGCTGTTGACGCGGCGAATGCAGGAGCAACCTCATGAGAGTTCTACGCAAGCATCACCGCGTCATAATCCAAGGCATCACCGGAAAGCAAGGCACCTTTTGGACCGAACGCATGCAAGAATATGGCACTCAAGTTGTTGGCGGCGTAAATCCTAAAAAAGCAGAAACTACTCATTGCAACGTCCCGGTTTATGCATCCGCCATTGATGCCATGAAGGACGGTGAAGGGTTCGATTCCTCCATCATGTTCATCCCACCCTTGGGCGTTAAAGATGCCGCCATGGATGCGATTGAAGCGGGCGCTAAAAATATTTGCATTTTGACCGAACACATTCCGGTTCAAGACGTCATGTATTTTATGGCTGCAGCCAAAGAACACGGTACCATGATCACCGGGCCAAACACAGCGGGGTCCGTCACCGTAGGCGAATGCTTCCAAGGTTTCATGCCCGCGTTCAACGAACGGATTTTCAAAAAAGGTTCCGTTGGTGTGATGTCCCGGTCCGGTAGCTTAGGGACTTTGATGTGTCAAAATATCGTCACAGCCGGCTATGGTCAATCGGCGTTCATCGGCATTGGTGGCGACCCGATCATCGGCACTACAACCCGCGACGCATTAGAAGCTTTAGATAATTTCGTGGGCACCGAAGCCATTGTTATGGTCGGAGAAATTGGTGGATCAATGGAGGAAGACGCAGCTGAATATGCGCGTTCCATGAATAAACCGACCTTCGCCTTCATTGCAGGCGGTGCCGCCCCAGCTGGAAAAAAAATGGGCCATGCGGGCGCGATTGTAATGGGAAACAAAGGAACTTATGCATCCAAGAAGCAAGCCTTAGAAGGCGCAGGCGTTATGGTTTTAGATACACCATCACATGTAGGTGACGCACTTAAAGAAGCTTTGGGATAATGAGTGATAACCGTCACTCACTAATATGTAATGCTTTATTAATCTGTACTCACTCTACGAAATGGCAACCCACCAGAAACGATGGCACGCAAACTCACTGACCTTCTGGTAACACCAAGGCAGCGAAATCATCAAAATGTGTTTTAATATATTTAGTGAATTATGCAGTGTTTTTTACCTATCGTGCACTTGGGAAGAGCTCTTCTCCTTCATCCCACACGGCAACCCCTACGTGGCAATCTTCCTGCCCATGGCCATAGCTTTAGCGTTGGCAATTTCTATTGGAGCCAAAAAAAAGAAAGCCAAATGCGCACTTTATTTAGCGATCAACATGAGCGTATTCAACTATATCACCGCTTACAAAACGTCTAATAAGCAACGCCTCTCCAATCAATACGTAAGGTTACGTTTATGATCACTTGATTCTGGACCTGTTTGTATATACTCAATTAGGCAAATAAATTCTTCAAAATGCATACACGATTGGAAATAGACGATGAAACAAGAATTGTTGTTTTACGGGAGCCCAAAACCAGGAATGATGGACCTACTTAATCCAAAATTTAATATCACAAATGCCAAAGTCATTTCTGATGACGCAACCTATTGGCAAGGGAAAGCAACTGAAGTCGTCGCCATCGTGATGACCGGTCATGGTAACTTAACCGACGATTTAATGGCAAAGTTACCCGCCCTTAAAATCATCTCGAGCTTTGGTGTTGGCTACGATTCAATCGATGCCGTATCCGCTGCCAAACGGGGCGTTGTGGTATCGCACACGCCAAACGTATTGAACGCCGATGTTTCCAACACTGCAATTATGTTGATGCTAGCGGTTAGCCGGAGCTTGGTTGTCGACGATGCGTATTTGCGCGCTGGACGTTGGCTCAAAGACGGTGCAGCGCCGCTCCGCCAATCCATGGACGGACGCAAAGTTGGCATTGTTGGTTTGGGCCGCATTGGCCTAGAGATTGGGCGCAAACTTGAGTCCTTCGATATGGATATTTCATACCACACCCGCAGCAAAAAAAACGGCGTTGCCTATCGGTATTACCAAAACTTGATTGAAATGGCAAAAGACGTCGATTTCATGGTTGTGATCACACCGGGCGGAGCTGCCACTGATAAACTCATCAGCCGCGACGTTATGAATGCGTTGGGCAAGAATGGCACATTAATCAACATCGCACGCGGCACCGTAGTTGACGAAGCAGAAATGGTTAAAGCTTTACAAGAGGGTCGCTTGGGTGGAGCTGGGTTAGACGTATATGAGGCTGAACCAAAAGTACCAGAAGCTTTATTTGCATTGGATAACGTCGTTCTTCTTCCCCACGTAGGAAGTGCCACCATCGGCACCCGACAAGCCATGAGTGATTTGGTTATTGAAAATCTATTTAGCTTTTTCGATACAGGAAAAGCTGTTGCACCCGTGCCAGAGTGTGCGAATTTGTGAGGACAAACCGCTTAACAATTACGTATAATAATAAAGAACATCAAGTCAAATATTACAGAGAAAAGAAGGCTTCCATTGAATTCTATTGAAAACCTAAAAACTGGGTTCAAAAATTTTCGCAACGATGCATTTGAATGCAAATCAGAGCTTTGGGAAAATTTTGTCGAAAACGGTCAAGACCCAAAAATAGCCGTTGTTGCGTGCTCTGATTCGCGCGTCGACCCCGCAATCATGATGAACACCGATGCAGGTGAGATTTTCGTCATCCGGAACGTTGCCAACCTTGTTCCTCCCTATGATGAGAATGAGGGTTATCACGGCACCAGTGCGGCGCTTGAATATGCGGTTCAACATTTGAGGGTCGAACACATCATCGTTTTGGGCCATGCCTATTGCGGTGGTATCAATTCTTTATTTGGACCCCGGAAAGTCGGTGTTGAAGGCCACTTTTTTATTCCACCATGGATGTCGATTGCCGAACCTGCTCACCGCCGGGTCCGGGCAACCATGCCCAATGCCAGCGAAGCCGAACAAGCAAGGGCCTGTGAAAAAGGCGCGGTAATGGTGTCGCTGGAAAACTTAATGACCTTTTCCTGTGTCCGCAAAAAAGTCTATAAGAGCGAACTACGCTTACATGGTTGGTACGTTGATATCAAGGCGGGAACCTTAAGCTGTTATAATGCGGATTCGAATCAGTTTGAAATTGATGGTGACACTTAATCAGATTTCCAACCCCGGATCGCCAATGTGTGTTGGCGGCCTTTAACTTGGACAGTTCCAAGCGGGCCAAAGGCTTCATCACCTAATTTGGCGTAAAAAACAATTTCATTGCCCTTTCCTAATGAACATAAACGAGTCGACACATTTACCGAGTCTCCAATTACTTTGAAGTCTCGTTGGTTTTCAGGACCAATAGCGCCTAAAATCACCTCACCTTAAAAACACCAATCCCTAAGGGCCAATGGAAATTACCACCCATAACTGCCGTTTATATTCCAC
>CALJEW010000063.1 GCA_938074585.1 uncultured Rhodospirillales bacterium
GCAGATGCTTTGTAAGCAACATTATACCTCACTATTGAGCGCAAATTTGTGCCAGACAGCATCGTCTATTCAGACTGCTGGCGAGGTTATAACGTGCTGAATGTATCTGAATGCAAGCCTTTCCGTATCAATCATTCTAAATGGTTTGCAGACAAGAAAAATCACATCAACGGGATCGAGAGTTTCTGCTCTCAGGCCAAGCACCATATGAGTAAGTTTAATGGTGTTTCAAAGCAGTATTTTGGGTTATTTTGAACGAATGTGAGGAACGTTTTAACAACCCAAATTCGCAAACTCAATTAAGAAGGATAAAACAGTGGGTTAAACAGTATTTAACTTAGTTAGCTAGGTTAGCCCCATAATGTTTACATCTATAATGTTCAGATTAGGTCTAGAATAGTTAAAAGTTTACAGAGAAGATATAGGCTAAATACATGGTATCAATAAAACGTCGAAACTTTATACAAGGGCTCGTTAGCGCTGGAAGTATGTTGAGTGCCCGCCGGGTGTCAGCACAGGGGCGCAAAAAAGTAGTTATTATTGGCGGTGGCGTTGGCGGAATTACGGCCGCTCGAACTTTACTCGCCAGTCATTTAGACATTGATGTGACCGTGATTGAGCCAAACGCTTTCTATACAACTTGTTTTTCTTCTGGTTTGGTTTTGGCTGGATTTCAAAGCCGCTCTGAGCTCGATTTTTCATACTACAATTTAAAAAGGGTTGAAAACATCGCATGGGTGCAAGCCCGGGCTGATCACATAGATGCAGATAAATCTGTTGTGCGTTTATCGACGGGTGATGTGCTTTCTTATGATCGGTTAATTGTTGCGCCGGGAATAGGTTTTCAGTTGAGTGCCATTGAAGGGTATAGCAAATCTGCATCATTTTTATTTCCCCATGCCTATGATTTGGGGCATCGGATCGATCCATTAAAAGCCAGACTTAAAGCTCTTGATGATGGAGCCTTGTTGGCGATTTCTGTACCTGAACGCCCTTACCGGTGCACACCTGCGCCTTACGAGCGCGCTTCAATGATCGCGCATTATTTGAAAACGCATAAGTCTAAGTCTAAAGTTATAATCTTTGATAGCAAAAACGAATTCCCTTTAATGGACCGCTTTCTACCCGCATGGGAACGGTTTTATGGCGACATGATCGAATGGGTTCCGGCTGACTTTGGCGGAAAGCTTGATGCGGTAAATGTCGCGGATGGATCGATCATTGTGGATGGTGAAATTATCAGCCCAGCGTTAGCGAACATCATTCCTCCGCAGCGGGCTGGTGATATTGCATTAACGGTAGGGTTAGCAGATAAAAGTGGATGGTGCCCCGTGGACGCGGTGTCATTAGAATCGACGCTTATCCCCAAAATTCATGTAATTGGTGATGCTATTGATGCTGGTGATATGTCAAAATCAGCACATTCTGCTGCCAGCCTTGGTTATGTTTGTGGGGCTGCTGTAGGGCAATTTCTGATTGGTGAAGCTCCCACAATACCTGACTATGAAAATGCCTGTTATTTTATAGTGGCTCAAGACCACGGCTTGAAAGTTGGTGGGTCGTATAGGCCTAAAGATGGAAGAATCGTTGGAAAAAAAGGGTTCTCAAGCGCTGTTGGAGAGACCGATTCAGTTCGTAAAGCCACAGCATTTGACGGTGTGAACTGGTATCAACAGACGACACAAAAATTGTTTGGTTGATTTAACACATTCAATAAATATAAAGTGTTTTATCATTTTGGAAAATGTATAACGATGCGATTTTATCAGATTTTTAGTTTTGGGTTAATCACAGCGCTAATGCTTTACACACATGCAGGTGCCGCTGAATTGGTGGTGTTTGACTCTCCTGCGTGTTCGTATTGTGAGCAATGGGAAGACGAAATTGCTGAAACTTACCCAAAAACTGAAGAAGGTAAAAAACCAACCTTGCGCCGTGTTTTCATTCACGACTATATGCCAACCGATTTGCGCAAGCTCAAACCCATTATATGCGCCAACTTTTGTTTTGGTTCGTCAGGGGCAGGAATTGGGGTGTATACTTGGTTATGCGGGGGAAGATTTATTTTGGGGTTTTCTTGAAACTGTTATGGCCAAGCTACCAAAAAACGTAAGCGCTTGTAACAAAGCTATTCATTTAAATTTAGAAACTTCCGAGGAGGCGATACAATGTTAAAAAAAACAATTTCGGCCATAGCATTAATTATTGGGTTAGCTGGATTTAATAAGGCCCACGCAGATGAGGGGTTGGTGTCTTTCAAGCAATTGTCTTTGGATACGGCCCTAGAACTTGCTCACACGACATTAAAGAATTGCCGAGAAAATGGCTATCAAGTTGCTGTGGCCGTCGTTGATCGTATGGGGAATTTACAAGTAAATATCCGCGACCAACTGGCTGGTGCTCACACAACTGAAACCGCATACCGTAAAGCATGGACTGCCGTTAACTTTCGAAGTAGTACGATGGAAATGTCAAAATTGACAAAAACTGGGGAGTCTCAATGGGGCATTCGGTTTGTAGATAAAGCATTGATGGCTGGCGGTGGTTTAATTGTTGAAGCTGCTGGATCAATTGTTGCTGGTATAGGCGTTTCTGGAGCACCGGGTGGAGACTTGGATGAAAATTGTGCTAAAGTCGGAATTGAAAGCATTATCGATCAACTTGAATTCTAATAAGCAAAAAAAGGCCCGATGAGTTAAAAAGGGTGTCGATTGGGCTATTTAGAGAGGAGAGAAGCTCCAATCGCAATGTGATGATTGCATATGTTTAACTGTAGGGATGAGGTGGGCATCACACCTTTAGATTTTTGTGCATTTTTTTAATATACAAAATCAAATATTTAAGCTCTTAACGTTGCACGTTCTGCCAGTCTTTCGCTTGATATGGCGTCGCCGTTGAGACGGGAAGGGGTGTGTTTCCTAAAATTAAATCGGCCGCTTTTTCTGCTATCATAATCGTTGGTGCATTTAAATTGCCGCTAACAATCGATGGCATAATGGATGCGTCAATAACTCGTAGACCTTGAACCCCGTGAACTTTTAAATTTTCATCGACAACGGCGGTTGAGTCATCAGCAACTCCCATTTTGCATGTCCCACACGGATGATACGCGCTTTCACCAAAAGCCCGAACAAAAGCGTCAATATCGGCATCTGATTGCGTTTCCTTACCCGGTGCTAATTCCTCGCCGCGAAATGGTTTGAACGCATCTTGCGCCATAACTTCGCGGGTCAGCCGCACAGCGGCGCGCATTTCTTTGCGGTCTTGTTCTGTCCCCATGTAATTAAACTGAATTTTTGGATGGTCTTGGGGCGATGATGATTTTAACTTAACATAGCCGCGGCTGGTTGCGCGCATGGGGCCAACGTGGGCCTGATACCCGTGCCCTTCCGCGGCTGATTTCCCATCATAAGTTACCGCCATGGGTAGGAAGTGATATTGTAAATTGGGTTGTTCAATGCCCTTATCACTTCTAATAAATCCACCCGCTTCAAAATGATTGGTCGCTCCTAGGCCCGTTTGGAAAAGCAGCCATTGGATCCCGATGCGTAATTTGTTCAACGGTTTTGTTGCGGAATAAAGAGTGATCGGCTGGGTGCAGGCCATTTGTACATAAATTTCCAAATGGTCTTGCAAGTTTTCACCAACCCCCTTCAAATCAGCAACAACGGGAATGTCATACGCCTTCAATTGTTCCGCATCCCCAATCCCTGATATCATTAACAATTGGGGTGAGTTGATCGCACCGCCACAGCAAATGACTTCGCGTTTGGCGCAAACGTCATGGGTGTGGTCGGCTTGGGTGACTTCGATGCCAATAGCGCGGTTACCGTCAAATAGAATGCGGTTGGTCATTGTATTGACCATGACCGATAAATTTTCGCGCGCTAAAATAGGTTTCAAATAGGCTTTGGCAGTGCTCCACCGTTGGCCTTTATGGGTGGTCATCTGCATGTGGCCGAAGCCTTCTTGCTGATGGCCGTTCATGTCTGTTGTTGTTGGGTACCCGGCTTGTGCTCCGGCTTCAATGAAGGCTTCGTATAAAGGGTTTTTGCAGGGTCCATCGGTGACATGCAAGGGCCCGCTGTCGCCCCGGTATTCATTAACTCCGTGTTCCCAAGTTTCAGATTTTTTGAAATACGGCAAACAATTAGCATACGACCAACTGGGCAACTGATTGCCGGCCCAGCGATCATAATCTAAGGCGTGTCCGCGCACGTAACACATGCCATTAATTGAGCTCGATCCGCCCAAAACCCGGCCGCGTGGACAATACATGCTGCGGTTATCCATATGGGGTTCTGGCGCGCTTTCGTAATACCAGTTGTATTTATCATCCGCCAATGGCCACGCAAATGCCGATGGCATATGAATAAAAATACTACGATCCATGGGGCCAGCTTCAACCAATAATACCGATACTTCAGGGTTCGCACTCAAGCGATTGGCAAGAACACAGCCCGCCGATCCTGCGCCAACAATAACATAGTCGAATTCTCTAATTGTGCTCATGATGCTTTTGTTAATCCTGAAAGGTACTTGTGTGTATGGATATCATTTATTCCCATCCACAGCAAAATAAAAGCCCTCTTGAGGAACATCGCTGTTGATAGATCTGTTTGTTTGTTCACAATACCTTGCGCGTTGAATTTGTTCTGTAAAAATAAGGACCCCAATATTGCCAATTAAAGGAATTGTTTTTGACAAAGACGGGACGCTTCTTGACTTCAATGCTACATGGGTGCCGGTAAACCGCGTTATTGCGAGTTTGATTGCTGATGGAGACCGGGACATGATTGCGCGAATGTTATCGGAAAGTGGGCAGGATGACGCTGCGGGCACGGTTCGGTCTGGCTCGTTGTTGGCAGCTGGGAACAATCACCAAATAGCAGAATCATGGCAAAAAATAGCACCTCAAAATAGTATTGAAACCATTGCAGCGCTCATAAATGACGTCGGTAAATCTGCTGCAGCGTTTACAGCCAAGCCCGTCCCAGACTTGCAAAATACAATCGAGGCCTTGGCAAATCGAGGCTTTAAATTAGGCTTAGCCACCAGCGACAGCTATGATAGCGCCATGGCAACCCTAAGCCCGTTTAATATTTTAGATCATTTCGATTTTGTTTGTGGATACGATAGCGGGCATGGGTTGAAGCCGGGGCCTGGGATGGTGCTGGGATTTTGTGAACACACCGGATGCGATGCATCAGAAGTGGTTGTTGTGGGCGATAATTTACATGATATGGAAATGGCGATGGCTGCTAAAGCGGCGTTGCGGGTTGGGGTGCTAACGGGAACCAGTTCAGAACAACAATTAGCCCCTTTAGCCGATGTAATTATCTCTTCCATTTCAGGTCTAAGCTCCATCATTGATCAATTTAATTCGGAAGAAAAAGTATGAGCCAACAGGTTGTTATTATGTCTCCCGTGCCAGAATCCGTATTGACGGCATTATCTGTTGTGTACGAGGTATTAAATTGCCCAACATTCAGTGATCGGGAAGCGTTTTCCCAAACCAGTCATGACGATGTGGTTGCCGTTCTAACCAATGGAACACAGGGCATTAAAGCTGCTGAGATGGATCAATTGCCGAACTTGAAAATAATTGGCGCGTTTGGTGCGGGGTTTAAAAACATTGACGTTAAGGCTGCTCGCGCTAAGGGGATTGCAGTAACTCATGGCCCAGGAACGAACAGCAAAGCCGTTGCGGATCATGCCATGGCTTTGATGTTAGCTGTATCACGCCATATTGTCCCCATGCATGCGCAGGTGCAGGAAGGCGAATGGACTGTATCTAATGTGCGCTGGCCAAGCGTTTATGGAAAACGGCTTGGGATTATGGGGCTGGGCCGTATTGGGATGGAAATCGCAAAACGGGCGACGGGTTTTGATTTAGAAATTGGCTATCATAACCGATCACAGCGCTCAGATGTTGATTACCCTTATTTTGACGACGTACCTACAATGGCAAAATGGTGTGATTATTTGGTCTGTTCAAGCCCCGGCGGAGACAGCACCCACCACGCTATAAATACAGAAGTTCTGGAAAACCTAGGTCCAGACGGTGTTATCGTAAACATAGGGCGAAGATCGATTGTCGATACTGATGCCTTGGTGCGTGCACTCGTGTCGGGGACTATTTCTGGGGCAGGGCTCGACGTACTTGAAGATGAGCCAAAAGTGCCAAAATCAATTATCGGCCTAAAAAACTTAACCATGACCCCACACATTGCAGGCAATTGCCCAGAAGCGACCATCGCCAAACTCGAATTGTATATGCAAAATGTAGAACTGTGTTTAAACAGGAATGCCCCATTGACGCCGGTTCCCAAAGGCTAAAACTTAAATCCCGTAGGAGGTCCTGACCATGTTTAGAAAATTGATTGGTTTCCTAATATCAAGTGCTCTTTTTTGGGTTTCAGCATCTGCATTTTCTCAAACCTTCACGTCAGAAGATTATAGGTTGACAGTCACAACAGTTGCTGAAGGGCTTGAGTATCCTTGGGGGATGGATTTTTTACCGAATGATATGATGATTGTAACGGAACGCGCAGGACGGGTAAGGACTGTCTCTAATCAAGGGCAATTGAGCGCTCCTTTAAAAGGGGTTCCTAAAGTTGTCAACAACGGGCAGGGCGGGATGCTTGATGTCACCCTTGATCCTGAGTTTGCAAAAAATAACTTAATTTATGTATCCTATTCGGAACCGGGTAAGGGCGGATCGGGAACGGCTGTTGCGCGTGCAAAGCTTGATATTGAACATAATCGTCTTGAGGATTTACAGGTTATATTTCGCCAGCATCCTAAATCTTATGGCCCCCACCACTATGGTTCGCGCTTAGTATTTGCCAGTGACGGCACGTTATTTATAACGATTGGAGAACGAGGAGAACTTGATAGAGCCCAAGATTTTTCGATTAATCGAGGGCAGGTGATACGCATCCATTCGGATGGCTCAATTCCAGATGATAATCCATTTATAGGCCGTAAAGGTTACCGCCCTGAAGTTTGGTCTTATGGCCATCGCAATCCACAAGGTGCTGCACTTCATCCCCTCACGAGTAATTTATGGACAGTCGAACATGGAGCGCGTGGTGGCGATGAAGTGAACATTCCTAAGCCTGGTAAAAATTATGGTTGGCCGACGATCGCTTATGGAAAACATTATTCGGGGGGTAAAATTGGTCTCGGTACGCATAAGGCCGGCATGGAACAACCCGTGCATTATTGGGATCCGTCAATCGCGCCGTCTGGCATGGATTTTTACACCGGCAGCCGGTTTCCCCAATGGCAAGGAAATCTGTTTGTAGGTGCGCTGAAAT
>CALJEW010000064.1 GCA_938074585.1 uncultured Rhodospirillales bacterium
ATTAGAATGCCCAGCGTACCAGATGCTGCAATTGTTCCACAAGAAAGCGAGTGGCTGTAACCTTGGCGCATCATTGTAGGAAGTGCCAATGCAGTCATCATGGTAACAGAAGCACCAATAATTCCGGTCATAGCAGCCAAAACTGTACCCATAATGGTTACTGCTAAAGCCAATGATCCGGGAACACGCTTTAAAAGCACCTGAACACAATACAACAGATCGTTCGCAACACCGGACCGTTCCATCATAACGCCCATGAAGACGAAGGCCGGAATTGAGACAAGAACAAGGTTTTCAGCCGCTGTACCCCAAATACGAGGCAAGAAGTTAAAGAACTCGATCAGTGAAAAATTATCGAGAAAATAGCCGATTAGACCGAATGCCAACGCCAATCCACCTAGAATGAAGGCAACTGGAAAGCCAGTGAACAGAAGGAACGCAAGCATTCCAAACATTACAAATGGCAGATAATCTTGGACGAAGTACAGCAGCTCTTGCTGTCCTTCAGGATTTAAATTCAAAACGGCCGCGTAAGCGAGCCCGATTACCGCGAGAATAACAACGACAGCAATAAGCGGTCCGTTACGTTTCGCGTCTTTTGCGATAGCTTCCATTAAATGGCCCCACAATTTTTATAGGTATGATACAAATTCAGAAGATGAGTATAAAAAAACCGGGACCCAGTATCCAGGGCCCCGGCTGTTTTATCGATATCTTTGGCTTACCGATTACTTCAGGTAAGTCGCATTTAGAGACTGAGCATCGCCCCATTTCTTGTAAGATTTACGGAACGAAGCATAGCTGTCGTTCACTTCTTTGAACAATGGATCTTTTGCTGAATCTTCAGCAATAACTTCATTCCAAGACTTTTCAAACACACCTAGCTGTTCATCAGTCCAGCGGTGAGTTTTAACTCCATATTTTTCACCCATTTCAACCATAGCGAATGGATTGACGTACTCGGTCTCAGCAAACGTGTTCACGATGCTGTCACCACAAGCTGTCTCAATCATAGCTTGGCGCTGATCGGAAAGACCATCAAATTTAGCTTTGTTGACCAAAAGTTGACTAACAGAAGTCTGCTGGTGCCAACCAGGGAAGTAGTTGTTCTTGGCGATTTGGTAGAAGCCATACTTGATGTCCATAGCTGGCATCGAGAATTCAGTCGCATCGATAACGCCTTTTTCAAGCGCTGGGAAGATATCGCCACCAGCTAGAAGCTGAGTAGAAACACCAATCTTCTGCATGACGCGAGCGCCAAGACCGAAGAAACGCATTTTCATACCACGAAGTTGCTTAAGGTCTTTGATTTCTTCTTTAAACCAACCAGAAGTTTCTGGCCCAATAGCAAAGCAATCCATCTGTGTGATGCCGTGCTTAGCATAGATGCGCTTTTGGATATCGTCACCGCCACCAAATTTCTTCCATGCAAAGTACTCGCCCATGGATGGGCCAAAAGGAACAGCAGTGAAGAATGCCAATGCAGGGTATTTACCAACATCATAACCAGCTGTAGTCCAAGCGGCTTCAACAGAACCTTTAGAAGTCGCGTCAAAACCTTCGTTACCTGGGATCAAAGCGCCCGGCTCGAAGAATTTCATTGTAAAATCACCACCTGAAAGGCGTTTGATTACCTTAGAGAAGCGTACGCCTGAAGAACCCAAGTGAGGAACAGCTGCGCCCCATGCACTATGCATTTTCCATTTTACGCGCTTTTCAGCAGCGTCAGCAGAGCCTGAAACTCCAACTACGCCCATTGCAACAGCTGCAGCTGCAGCAATGCTTATAAAACTTTTCTTACTCATATTAGTAGTCTCCCTATTCGGATTAATAACCTGTCGTAATTATTGCGGAACCTAAGTTCAAGATCACCATTTATTTGGCTTACATCTTCTCGCATACGTTATTGTATACATTAATACGTCCTAGATGTGAACATCTTAATTTCTAAAATGTAGCCAAACATACACGGGTAAATTATCTCCTAGGCTTGGTCGCAATAAATCAACATACTCAGTTTCACATTTTTGATAAAATAAATCACAAATTTATAATTTACCTTATGTAAATAACCTTAAATACCTTATAACGGGGATGCAACCTCTTAAGGGTATCTATTATCAATAGTTTCAATTTTTCTGAGACTATGTAAGTAGTTCGCATAAGTTAGATTTAGCTCAATTCGGCTGAAGCACCATTAGATGTATGTACCTCAAAGACATTGATTGTCATCGAAATAAGAGTGTAATAGCCAAGAATTCCAGTCAGGTCGACTACTGCCGCTTCACCTAAAACATCAACGGCGCGTGTATATAGCTCGTTATCAATATGGCGGTCCGTGTGCAGTGTTCTCGAAAACGCATAAACCACAGCCTCGTCTTCGTGTTCAAATATAGGGTTCTGGTGGGTGCGAATAGCTTCAATGATATCTGGTGATAGGCCCGCTTCAAGTGCAATTGGTTTATGCGCGGACCATTCAAACTCTGAGCTCCATATCCGCGCCGTTGTTAATATAGCTAATTCAGATAGGCGCGGCACCAATAATGTCTCGAAACGACAATAGCGGCCAAGCGCTTGTGCTGTACTAGCAAGTTCAGGGCGGTTTAACCAAACGGCCAGCGGCCCGCGAACGGCACCGCGCGGCCCGGAGACAATGGTGTCGTGCACTTGGCGTTGGTCGTCGGTCATGTTTTCAGGCAATAAGATGGGGATACGTGTCATGTCGGATTCCTGTGGGGTATATGAATGAATAAACGTGTGTGAGTTCTATAATACCGTATTATAAAATATGTATTAAATAGATTTCTTTTGTAAAAATTAAACGGAGGTTGATGTGGACGTACGTATGGATGGGCGAAATGCTATTATTACGGGCGGTAGTAAAGGGCTTGGAAAGGCCATGGCCATAGAATTTTCTAAATCCGGTGCCAGTGTTGCAATTGTATCGCGGGGGCAGGAGGCATTAGACGCTGCAAAGGCTGAAATTTCTGAGGTGAGCGACGGTAAAGTGATCACCGTCGCAGCTGATATTCGCCATGCTAATGAATGCATACGCGCCGTGGCTGAGGCGGAAGCCAAACTTGGTGGTATTGATATTTTGGTCAATAACGCCGGTACATCTCAGCGCGGACCGTTTTTGGAAGTTAGTGACGAACTATGGCAAGACGATCTGGATTTAAAATTGTTTGCCTCAATTCGGTTAAGCCGTTTAGTCATCCCCGGCATGCGTGAGCGGCGCTGGGGCCGGATTATTAATGTGCTTAATGTGGGTGCTAAAATGCCGGGCGCTGAAGGCGCACCGACAGCTGTTAGCCGGGCAGCTGGAATGGCATTAATGAAGGTTTTAGCCAATGAAGGCGCACCCCACAACGTTTTGGTCAACGGAATGCTGGTCGGAAAAATCCGAAGCGATCAATGGGAACAGCGTCACGCCAAAGACCCCGACGGTTTATCGCTAGAGGACTGGTACACCGAAACGGGCAAAGAACAACCCATGGGTCGTTTGGGCTTGGCCCAAGAGTTCGCCAACATGGCATGCTTTTTAGCCTCCGATGCTGGGTCATATATTAATGGGGCCGCCATCAACGTTGATGGCGGATTATGTAAGGTCGTTTAGAGACTACTTTGCATCCTCAATAATCATGGCGGCACCTTTTTCTGCAACCATCATCACCGGTGCGTTGATATTGCCAGATGGCATTGTTGGCATGATCGACGCATCAATGACCCGGACCCCTTCAAGACCTCTAACCTTTAAGCGCTCATCAACCACTGCCATGGGGTCGGCGTCTGTTCCCATTTTACACGTCCCCATTACATGATAAATGCTCGCACCTGTATTTCTTGCGTAGGTCAGCATGCCCTCATCGTCTTGGCAATTGGGGCCGGGTTTAAGTTCGCGGGTTCGATAAGGAGCCAAAGCTTCAGCTTCACCAATACCACGCGCGATATGCATTCCGGCAACCAACGCGTCTCGATCAGCTTTTGCAGCTAAAAAGTTAGGCCGGATAAGCGGTGCAGCCATGGGGTCGGGTGATCCAATATGGATAGTGCCTTGGCTTTCGGGGCGCATTTGTGACACGCCAATGGTCATGCCGGGGGTCTTGTCCAAAATGCGAGTGGCTGGATCAAAGCTTGCCGGCGCAAATAAAAATTGAATGTCGGGCGTCGCTAATTCAGGCCGTGTTTTAACAAAACCATGGCCAACCCCTGCCGTATAGGTCAAAAGTCCTCGTCTTTTAAACGTATATTTAAGAATTTCCCCAACAAGCTTATAGCCTCTGGATTGTTCGTTGAAGGTTATCTTTTGCGATACTTGCCAACAGACCCGGGCGGCAAAGTGGTCGCGATAGTTCTCGCCAACACCAGATAATTCATGGGCGACTTTAATACCGTTAGATTTAAGGAGTTCCGGTTGTCCAATCCCTGAAAGCTCTAGTAGGTGCGGCGATTGCACCGCACCAGCACTTAAAATGACTTCGCGAGAGGCATGGGCTGTGTATTCAGACCCAAATATATCATAATACACGCCGGTAACCTGTTTGCAATCCATAATAAGGCGCTTGGCTCTTGCGTTTGTTATGGTCGTTAGGTTCTTTCGATTGGCAATAGGGTGCAAAAAGGCATTGGCGGCGCTAACCCGTTGTCCGTTTTTTTGTGTGACTTGGTAATACCCAAAACCATCTTGTTGAGCGCCATTGTAATCAATGTTGCGGTCATGCCCGCGCTCGACACCTGCATCTACAAAGGCATCAATAATGGGGTGATGTTCGCGCATATCGACAACATTTAGAGGGCCATCGCCGTTTCTGAACTCGTCACTACCGCGCTCAAATCCTTCAGATTTTTTGAAATATGGCAAAACATCTGAAAATGACCAACCCCGATTACCAAGTTGTGCCCATGTGTTGTAATCTAATTCTTGGCCACGAATATAGATCATACCATTGATTGATGAAGACCCACCAAGTCCCTTGCCACGGGGGATGGGGAGCGACCGTCCGGCTAAATTGTCTTCTGGTTCAGCCTGAAAGCACCAATTGTATTTTGGGTTACTAAGCAGCTTTTGAAATCCAACCGGGATTGTGATCCAAATGCTGTCATCTTTACCGCCCGCTTCCAGCAATAAAACCTGTTTCGACGGATCCGCACTTAATCGGTTAGCAAGAATGCACCCTGCTGTGCCTGCACCAATGATAATGTAGTCGTAGGTCATGTGAAGTTTAGTCTTTTGGTTTCATACTGTGAAGTCCGGCTGCAACTTGTTTGGCTCCGGCCAGCATATAAGATTGTTCTGATGCAACGAAAAAAGTTGTGATGCCCAATTTGTTTAAGTCAGGCCCACTTTCCGAATTGGGTGCAAACGTCATATACGCTTTGCCATGCTTTTTCGTGGCAACACCAACGGTCTTCATAGCATCACGCACTTCAGGTGCAGCCATATCGGTCAAACCATAACAAACGGCTAAATCAGCAGGGCCAACGAACAAACCATCAATGCCTTTAGTTGCCGCAATGGCATCAACAGCGTTAACGCCTTCTGGCTCTTCAATTTGTGCGATGACAATGGTTTCTTCTTCACTTTGGGCCAAAACATCAGCCATTTTTCGTGTCGCGTATCCGGCCCAGCGATGAGACCCGGCATAACCCCGCCCACCATGTCCAAAGCGCGACCATCTAGCAACATCTGCTGCTTTTTCAGGGGTTGCAACATGGGGTACAACAACACCGGTGGCGCCGCTGTCCAAAGCTTTTAAGATTTCAGCCTGACTGCCGTCGGGTACGCGGACTAGGATTGGAAATTTAAGGGCGCGGGCAACAGCCATGCAGGCATCCAAGCGGCCCCGATCAAATGGTGCGTGCTCTGCATCAAGGCAGACAAAATCCAGTCCAGACATCGCCAGAATTTCGACCAGCTCATAAGCTGGCGTTTTCATGAACGTCCCCGCCAAAATATCGCCGCGGACCATGCGTGCACGTAAATTATCTGTCAGCATTTTATTTATTCCCTTTTAGTAGTTTTTTATTTCGGCCAACGGTTATGGAGCCATAACCATTGTTCCGGGTGTTGTTGGACCCAAATTTCGAGGCGTGCATTAATTTGGTGCATGATGGTTTTGACATCAGCGTTTTTATTACCTGTTTTTTCTATCAGCAAAGGCTCTTCAACACGGACTTGAAAGTTTGC
>CALJEW010000065.1 GCA_938074585.1 uncultured Rhodospirillales bacterium
TCAACAGGCTCCAGATGTCCTGCCACCGTTAGCTTGCCACCACGGTTATCCATTTGAAGCATTATTAGATCAAGTGTGTCGTCTTCGCCAGCAAGCATGATGTCTTGCTTTTTGCGCATCTGTCCGGCTTGCAATGTTTCAAGCCGAAGCTTTATACCTGTTTCTTTTTCAAATAACTTAGCCATGGGTTTAAACCAAGTGTCCACGTAAGCCACCGAAAACCCAATCATATTTAGTGTCGTACCTTCAAACTGGCGCCAGTTCACATCGGCCTTTGCCGATTGTATACTTGTAACGGCAAGTGCAGCAATTCCGGCGGTTGCAATTTTACTAAACTTCATGAAACGTCCCCCTGTTTATGTTGTCTTTACGAAATACCAATCTCTATTTTTAGCTGAACGTGTTGCCATTATTGTTTTCAATTGAAACCTTGACACATACGCCCTGAAACATACTACCATACCAGATTAACTGAACTCTTGCCTTTTGTGAACCCTTTATGGCAAAAGATATTCTAGATTATAGTATTAAACAGAACAATCCATTCCATACAGGAATGTATATAATGTCAACTTGATATAGCTGGAGCGTTCGATGAAACCATCAAATATGCTATTTATTTTTTCCGATCAGCACACCCGGAATGCAACCGGCTGCTATGGGCACCCCCAAGTAAAGACCCCACACCTTGATAAACTGGCCGCGGGCGGAACACGTTTTACAAACGCCTATACGAACGGCCCCATATGTGTTCCATCACGTGCCAGTATGGCGACTGGACGACATGTCCATGACATTGGTATTTGGGATAACTGCCGCCCCTATCATGGAGAAACACCGTCGTGGGGTCATCTTTTGATGGAACAGGGGCACCGCGTAACCTCGATCGGAAAATTGCATTATCGCGATACCCAAGACCCCAATGGATTTAGCGAAGAAATTGTGCCGCTTCATGTGATTGGCGGTGTAGGCATGTTGTTTACGATCATACGCGACCCAATGCCGGTGTCGAAAAAATTTCGCATGTTGGTTGATGGTGCAGGTCGCGGCACGTCGACCTATACGGATTACGATGCTGATATAACGGAAAAAGCTATTAAGTGGCTGAATGAGGAAGCGTCGAAGCATACGGACAAACCCTGGACTTTATTTGTTTCCTTAGTTTGCCCTCATCCACCATGGCTAGCCCCGGATAAATTTTACGATATGTACCCTCCCGAAAAGGTTACATGGCCCACTGATTATGACCGTGATGATTGGCATACTCATCCGGCCTATGATGATTTTCGACAGTTCTTTGGCATTAAGGACGGATTTGATGAGGCAACCACGCGCAAAGTGGTTTCTGCCTATTTTGGTATGATTAGCTATTTAGACGATAACATAGGCAAGCTGTTGCATGCATTGGAGAAAAATGGCCTAACAGATAACACGCGTGTGCTGTACTCTTCGGATCATGGCGAAAACATGGGTGCAAAAGGGTTGTTTTCAAAATGCAATATGACAGAAGAATCTACGGGGATACCTATGATTTTATCTGGACCGGATGTCCCCAACGGTAAAGTTGTTGATACACCTGTTCAGTTACTAGATGTCTTCCCATCAATTTTAGACGCTGCCGACGTTCAGCCAAACATAACAGAAAAAGATTTGAAGGGTCATTCCTTATTTGACCTTGCCAACGATGCAAAACCCGATCGAATTATCATCTCAGAACAGCATTCAGCCGGAGCCAAGTCCGCAAGCTTTATGGTACGCAAGGATCAGTACAAGCTGATCTATCACGTTGGGTATCCTAACCAGCTTTTTGACTTGGAAAAGGACCCTGAAGAACGCGTTGATTTATCTTCAGATCCTGCATTTGCATCTGTCTCTGCGGATCTGGAAGCACAATTACGCAAGATTCTTGATCCAGAAGAAATTGATAAAAAAGCAAAAGCGGATCAAGCTGCTCGTATTAAAGAAGGTGGCGGTCAAGATGCAATTGTTGCCAAAGGATCCCCCGGTTACACGCCGGCGCCTGGGGAAACACCGGTATTTGTTTGATAGAAGTAAATAATTTAAATAGAGTTTAAGACGAAAAGGAACATCGGGTATGGCTCGTATAGCACTAAACGAACTCAGAAAATCCTATGACGACACAGAAGCCGTTCGCGGCATTAATCTGGATATCGAACATAATGAATTTGTTGTGTTAGTTGGCCCTTCTGGCTGCGGCAAAAGTACGACACTGCGGATGATTGCCGGGCTTGAAGATATTTCGGATGGCGAGATCATCATCGGCGAGCGGGTGATCAACGACGTCGCCCCCAAAGATCGCGATATTGCGATGGTGTTCCAGAACTACGCACTTTATCCGCATAAAACAGTCTATGACAACATGGCTTTCGGATTGCAGCTTCGGAAAACACCAAGGGCGGAAATCGATCAGCGCGTGCGCGATGCAGCCGAGATTTTAAATATTTCCGAGCTTCTTAATCGACGACCAAAACAGCTTTCCGGTGGCCAGCGTCAGCGCGTTGCTATGGGTAGATCAATAGTTCGCAACCCACAAGTTTTTTTGTTTGATGAGCCATTGAGTAACCTAGACGCAAAGCTGCGAGTACAAATGCGTACTGAGATTAAAAAAATCCACCAACGTGTTAAAACAACCGTGGTCTACGTGACTCACGATCAGGTCGAAGCCATGACCCTCGCGGATCGAATAGTCGTCATGAACGATGGCATTATCGAACAGGTTGGCACACCACAGGAAATGTATGACAATCCTGCAACTCATTTTGTCGCAGGCTTCATTGGCTCCCCTTCTATGAATTTTATCAGTAGTAAAGTGATCGAAAATGGCAACGATATTGCCGTTCAAGTCAGCGACAACCTTTCCTTCGCTGTGCCCGGCGATCGTAATGAACGCTATAAACCCTTTGTAGGTCGCGACATGACCTTTGGAATCCGCCCTGAACATGTGACTGAGAAAAAAGCCCATACCAGCGATGCACAAATTGATTTTGATTCAACAGTCAACGTGCTGGAACCCATGGGCATGGACACCATGGTTTTCATCGATATGGGAGGCTCTGAAGTCAGTGCACGATCAGAACCAAAGTCAGTCCGTCAAGTCAGCGAATCGATGTCTTTCACCATCGACATGAATCACATGCACCTGCTTGACCCGAAGACCAACCAAGTGGTTTAGAGGACGTCAAACTCCATAGCTAGAAACAATTGATTTTAGCGAATCGTAGACATTGATAGACATTTTTTTGTGGATAAACTTAACCAACAAAAAACCCATAACTGATTTAAGTTACGGGTCAATTAATGGTTGCGGGGGCAGGATTTGTTCGAACAACAAGCACGCCATTTTTGAAATGGGAATTAATAGAACAGACATTAACAAGATCGTTTGATCGCTTTTTGGCGCGCAACAACTCGGTTTTTATCGAATCGCCCGACAGAAAATAGAAGTGTACCCAATCATTCTCTTGAATCT